>NZ_JBSFWK010000009.1:0-267817 GCF_053594815.1 Streptomyces sp. NPDC002577
CGGGTTGGTCTTGCTGGAGCATGAGCCACATGGCGTCGACGTACTCGGCTGCGTAGCCCCAGTCGCGTCGGGCGTCGAGGTTGCCGAGGTAGACGCTGTCCTCAAGGCCGGCTTTGATGCGTGCGGCGGCGGTTGCGATCTTGCGGGTGACGAAGGCGGGGCCGCGACGTGGGGACTCGTGATTGAAGAGGATGCCGTTGACGGCGTAAATGCCGTAGGCCTCACGGTAGTTGCGGGTGGCCCAGTAGGCGTAGACCTTGGCGACGCCGTAGGGGGAGCGCGGGTGGAAGGGGGTCTCCTCGTGCTGGGGCGGGGGTGCGGCACCGAACATCTCCGAGCTGGAGGCCTGGTAGAAGCGGCACGGCAGGCCGACCGTCCGGATCGCCTCCAGCAGACGTGTGGTGCCAAGGCCCGTGGTGTTCCCGGTGAACTCCGGCTCGTCGAAGGACCGGCGTACATGGGACTGGGCGGCCAGGTGGTACACCTCGTCCGGCTGTACGGTCTCCAGCAGACAGGTCAGCCGAGAGCCGTCCGTCAGGTCTCCGTAGTGCAGGGACAACCGCGCCCGTGCACCGGGATCGTCGACGCGGTCGGTGTGGAGCGTTGGATTCCGGTGGACGATGCCGTGGACCTCGTAGTCCTTCTCCAGCAGCAGCTCCGTGAGATAGGTGCCGTCCTGGCCGGTGATACCGGTGATGAGTGCCTTCTTGCCTGCCACGTGCACCCCATGCTGGTGGATTGACTTTCGGATCCGCAGTCCCGAGGCGTGCTCCTGGTGGGACGCCGCACTATGCGAGCGTAGGGAATTCGTCGTTGCTTTCCATGCATTGTGGCGATGTGTCCTGTTTGCGGCTTTG
Source organism: Streptomyces sp. NPDC002577 (assembly GCF_053594815.1). NCBI lineage: Bacteria > Bacillati > Actinomycetota > Actinomycetes > Kitasatosporales > Streptomycetaceae > Streptomyces > Streptomyces sp. NPDC002577. Next base: position 858 of record NZ_JBSFWK010000009.1, read on the forward strand.
GGTAATACCCTGGGGGTCCAGCTCCGCAGAGCGGACCGACCGACACATCCCCGCAGACAAGCGGCAGACAGGAGCGTTCGCTGATGACCGTCGCATCCACGGTGCCGACCGGCACACGCCAAACGCTGGACCGCTCAGCTCCGGTCTTCGTCGCCGGACGCTACGGGCTCGTCGGCTCCGCGCTCTGGAGGCATCTCACCGCCCAGGGTTTCACCTCGCTGCTCGGGCCGGGCTCGGACGAACTGGATCTCAGGGACCGGGCGGCCGTCTTCGGCTGGTTCGCGGAGCACGAGCCCCAGGTGGTGGTCCTCGCCGCGGCCCGGGTCGGCGGCATCAAGGCGAACGCCACCCGGCCCACGGAATTCATCTCGGACAATCTGCGCATCCAGGTGAACGTCCTGGACGCCGCGCTGCGACACCGAGTGCAACGGCTGCTCTTCCTCGGCTCCAGCTGCATCTATCCCAGGGCCGCAGCCCAGCCCATCCGTGAGGACGCCCTGCTGACGGGCCCTCTGGAGGAGACGAACGACGCGTACGCGATCGCCAAAATCGCCGGAATCACCCAGGTCAAGGCCGTCCGGCGGCAGCACGGCCTGCCATGGATCTCCGCCATGCCCACCAATCTGTACGGCCCCGGCGACAATTTCCACCCCGAGAACTCACATGTGCTGCCGTCCCTCATCAGGCGATTCCATCAAGCGCGTGTCGAGGCGCAGCCCAAAGTGGTCAATTGGGGGACCGGGGCGCCACGCCGCGAATTCCTCCACGTGGACGATCTCGCCCGCGCCTGCCTCCTCCTTCTCGAACGGTACGACTCGGAGTCACCCATCAATGTGGGTACCGGCGACGACCTCACCATCCGGGAGCTCGCGGAGACGGTGGCGTCCGTGGTCGGCTACGAAGGCGTCCTGGAATGGGACCCCACCCAGCCGGACGGCACCCCCCGCAAGGTCCTGGACATCTCACGGATCACCGCCCTGGGATGGGAGCCCTCGATCGAGCTGTACGACGGTATTGCCGACACCTACGCCTGGTACCGCTCGGAGTCACCCATCAGCATCCGGGTATGACGCGTCGCGTTCGGTGCGCGGCCTGTATGACACGTCACACCGGCAGCGGGCGCCCCCTGACACGTCAGAGCGTCAGGGGGCGCCCGCTGACCTCACACACCGTCAGTGCGCGCCCCTCGCCGTCAGTACCGCCGGGACCGTACGGGCGAGAATGACGAGGTCCAGGCCGAGCGAGCGGTGCTCCACGTAGTGCAGGTCGAGCCGCACCATCTCCTCCCAGGGGAGTTGGGAGCGGCCGCTGACCTGCCACAGGCCGGTCAGTCCGGGTGCCACGGAGAGCCGGGCGCGCGCCGGGCCGGAGTAGTCGGAGTCGCCGACCGGCAGCGGGCGCGGACCGACCAGTGACATTTCGCCCCGCAACACATTGACGAGCTGGGGGAGTTCGTCCAGTGACAGCCGCCGCAGCAGTCGGCCGACCGGGGTGATCCGGGGGTCGTCCCGGACTTTGAAGAGGTGGCCGTCCGTCTCGTTGCGCGCGGCGAGTGCGGCCCTTTCGGCGTCCGCGCCCGCGCGCATGGTGCGGAACTTGAACATCGCGAAAGGGCGTCCGTCGCGCCCCGCTCGCGCCTGCCGGTAGATCACACCACCTGGTGAAGTAGAGGCGATCGCTAGTGAGATGACGAGAATCAGAGGGGCCATCAGCAGCAGTACAGCCAGGCTGCCGATCACATCGATGAGCCGCTTGATCAGCATGAGCCGCATCCGTTTGTGGGAAATCGAGGCGATTCGCAAAAGAAGATGCAATTTGAGGCTAGGACTCTCTCACGATGTCCGAAGCCAGGTCGACGCGCCACGCGTGACCCGGCGGCAGAGGTGATCCCGAGGTCGAGAGGGGCTGGCATGCGTGCCGTAGTAACCGGAGGAGCAGGTTTCATCGGCTCCCATCTGTGCGGTCGGCTCTTGGAAGCCGGCTACACCGATGTGGTGTGCGTCGACAACTTCCTTACCGGAAAACCGGAGAACATCGCCCATCTCGCGGGCCGTGACGGGTTCCGGCTGATCGGTTGCGACGTCGTCCAGGGGCTGGATATCGACGGCCCGGTGGACGCGGTGCTGCACTTCGCGTCGCCGGCTTCGCCGGTCGACTATCTGCGCCATCCGCTGGCCACGCTGCGGGCCGGCGCCGAGGGTACGAGACACGCACTGGAGCTGGCGAACCTCCACGGTGCCCGCTTCGTGCTGGCCTCGACCTCCGAGACGTACGGCGATCCGCAGGTGCATCCGCAGCCCGAGTCCTACTGGGGCAACGTCAATCCGGTGGGGCCCCGCAGCTGCTACGACGAGGCGAAGCGGTACGCGGAGGCGCTGACGATGGCCTATCGGCGCTCGCGGGGCACCGATGCCGGAATCATCCGGATCTTCAACACCTTCGGCCCGAGGATGCGCCCCGGCGACGGCCGAGTCGTCCCCAACCTGATCCGCCAGGCGCTGGACGGCGCCCCGATGACGGTCACCGGGGACGGATCGCAGACGCGGTCGCTGTGCTTCGTGGACGACCTGGTCGACGGCGTCCTGCGGATGCTGGGCGCGTCGATCGGCGGACCCGTGAACCTCGGCAATCCGCACGAGGTGACCATGCTCGAACTCGCCCACTGGATCCGCGAGCTCACCTGTTCGCGCTCCGAGATCGTCCTGGTGCCGCTTCCCACGGACGATCCCAAGCGGCGCCGTCCGGACATCGCCCTGGCCGGCAGCGAGCTGGGCTGGCAGCCGCGGAGCTCGGTGGAGGAGGGGCTGCTGCGGACCATCGAGTGGTTCGCGGCGGGCACGGAACGTACGGGTGCGCTTGTCGAGGTGCCGGGGCCCGCGTCTCCTCAGTCGGGACTGGCGGTGCTGTAGCAGATCATGGGCAGAGCCGAGAAGTACGAGTCCCCCACGGGGGAGCAGCACAGCCCCGAACGGCTTGAGACGCACCGCCAGGAGCGGCACCGGGCGCAGCGGCGGAAGAAGAGACCGAGCCGGCGCCGTCGGTGGTTCACCTTCGGCGCCGCCGGAGCGGCTCTGCTGATTGTCACCACGGCCGTCGTGGGGCTCGTGTCCTACGAGAAGTTCGACGGCAACATCCGTACCGACGGCGCCGCCAGCGCGGAACTCGCCCAGCACGGCGCGGAGCGGCCGAAGCCTGCTCCCGGCGATGCGGAGAACATCCTGCTGCTGGGATCGGACTACCGGCAGGAACTCGGCAGCGCCCGCTCGGACACCGCGATGCTGCTGCATCTGTCGGGCGACCGCAGCCGCCTCGAGATCGTGAGTGTGCCGCGTGATCTCTATGCGAACCTCCCCGTCTGCCGTACGGCGGACGGGGAGCCCAGCCGGGCCCAGCGCGCCCAGTTCAACTGGGCCTACGCGTTCGGGGGTGCGGCCTGCACGATTCGGACCTTCGAACGACTCACGGGCGTCCGTGTCGACCATCATCTGGTGCTGGACTTCGGCGGTTTCAGGAAGATCATCAGCGCCGTCGGTGGCGTCCAGGTCGATCTGCCGAAAGCGGAGCGCGACCCGAACGTGGGGCTCGATCTGCCGGCCGGACGGCAGGTGATCACGGGCGAGGAGGCGCTCGCGTACGTCCGTGCCCGGCAGTACGTCGGGGACGGGAGCGACCTCAACAGGATTCACCGGCAACAGGGGTTCCTGACCAGCCTCGGCGAAAAGCTGCGCAGCAGTGGTGTGTTGACCAACCCTTCGAGGCTGTACCCGATTCTGGACGCTGCGACCTCGTCGATCACCGCGGACGCAGGGCTCGATTCGCTCGGTGAGTTGTACGCAGTGATCAAGCGTGTCAGGGAGGTACCGGAAAGCCATGTCCGATTTGTCACGGTTCCGCACCGCACCGCGCCGGACGACGCCAATCGTCTGGTGCTCGAACAGCCGCAGGCGGCAAGGCTGTTCGCGGCTCTGCGGGAGGACCGTCCGGTAGCGCCGTAAGCCTGACGTGCCGTCGTTCGGGTGACTCCCGGGTTTGAAGTACCGCAGTGCCTATCCTCTGCGGTGCACATCGGGAGCAAACCGGTCCACTCAGACGATCCGGCCTACCCAGACCATTTTCTACAGCCCTGTGAGGGGTGCACGTTGGATTTCCGCGGATTTCTCAAGGTTCTCGCCAGACGCTGGCCGACCGTCGTGGTCTGTCTGCTGCTCGGCATCGGTGCGGGTCAGGCCGCCACCCAGCTGATCAGACCCGTCTACGAGGCCCGTACTCAGCTCTTCGTCGCCACCAGGACCGGCGTCGACACCGCTGAACTCAACCAGGGCCAGAGCTTCTCGCAGGCTCGCGTCCAGTCGTACGCGGCGATCGTCGCCACCCGCCAGGTGACCGAACCAGTGCTGCGTGAACTGGGGTTGCGGACCACGCCGGAGATGCTGGCCTCCAAGATCTCGGCGGAGGTCCCGCTCAACACCGTGCTCATCAACATCACGGTCCGGGACACGTCCCCGTCGCGTGCGGCGCGGATCGCCAACGCCGTCGCGGAGCGCTTCAGTGCCGTCGTCGAGCGGCTCGAGACGCCGAAGCGGGTGACGGAGCCCGCGCCGAGGGCCAGCGGACCGGCGGGCGACGGCGTTGCCGCCCCCGCCGCCGTCCCGCCCGCCGAGGCCATCTCGCCCGTCTCGCTCGGCGTCACCCAGCCCGCCGGCGCCCCGACCGTCCCCGTCTCGCCGAGGCCGCTGCTCAATCTGGTCGCAGGCATCCTCGGCGGTCTGCTGCTCGGCGCCGGATTCGTCGCCCTGCGCGAGACGCTCGACACCACCCTCAAGTCCAGCGAGGCGCTGAGCGAGCTCACCTCGCTGCCGGTGCTCGGATCCATTCCGTTCGACAAGGACGCCTCGAGGCAGCCGCTCGCCACGGGCGCCGCCAAGCACACCACGCGTGCCGAGGCGTTCCGCAAGCTCCGTACCAATCTGCAGTTCGCGCAGGTCGACGACCGGCCGCGAGTGATCGTCGTGACCAGCCCGGTGCCCGGCGAGGGCAAGACCAACACCGCTGCGAATCTGGCCCTTTCACTCGCTGAGGCGGGCATCAAGACCTGTCTGGTCGACGCCGACCTGCGCCGTCCGTGCATGGCGCGCACCTTCGGTCTGGTGCAGAACGCCGGACTGACCACCGTGCTCATCGGCCAGGCCAACATCGAGGACGTGATCCAGCAGGCCGGGAACAGCCTTTCGGTGCTCACGAGTGGCGCGGTGCCGCCCAACCCGACCGAGTTGCTCTCCTCGGACCGGATGGGCGAGGTGCTGCGCGAACTCGCGGCCCGCTACGAGGCCGTGATCGTCGACACCGCGCCCCTGCTGCCGGTCGCCGACACCATCGGCCTGGCGCCGCTCGCCCAGGGTGCGCTCCTCGTCGTACGCGCATCGAAGACAAGCCGAGACCAGATCCGTACGGCCGCGGCCTCGCTGAGCCAGGTGGGCGTACGCACCCTCGGTTCCGTTTTCAGCATGGCGCCGCTGTCCAAGGGCAAGGGCTATGGCTACGGCTACGGGTCCTACGGCGAGCTGCCCTCGCCGCGCCCGGGCAAGCGCAAGGAGGGCGCCGAGCCCGCCCTGACACACCTCGCGGGCGACAAATGACCCGGGTGCTCTTCGTCTGCACCGGCAATGTGCACCGCTCGGTACTCGCCGAGCGGTTGCTGGGGGCCAGGCTCGGGCCGGGCTCCCCCGTGCTGCCGGAGAGCGCCGGCACAGAGGCGCGGCACCGCGGCGGCATGGACGCGGCCACCCGGCGCGTTCTGGAGGAGCTGGGCGGTGACGGCGCCGGGTTCGCGTCCCGCCCGCTCACCGAGGAGCTCGTCGCCGGGGCCGGGCTGGTGCTCGGCCTCGCCCACGAGCACCGGGAGGCCGCCGTGCAGATCTCGCCGCTGGCGATGCGCCGCTGCTTCACGCTCAAGGAGTTCGTACGGCTGGCCGACGGGGCCTTCGGCGACGTGGTCGCGGAGGCCGCCGCGCGTCGGGGCCTCGTCGCCGCGGTGCACGGCAGCGAGGACGATGTCGCGGACCCTGTCGGACAGCCGTACGCCGTCCTGCGCGACTGTGCGCGGGAGATCGACGCGGCGGTGTCCCGCCTCGCCTCGCTGCTGGAACCGGCTGCCGCCCTGGCGCTGTCGTAGGGGCCCCCTCCGCCGGGGGCCCGGGGGCCCGAGGCGCACGGCGGGCGTCGGCCCCGGCTGTGGACCGAGGGCCCCCGGAAGATGGACCTTGGGCCTCGGACCGGGCACCACAGGACCTGCCCCGATGGGACAAATCGGGCGTAGGGTCCACACTGGCTCCAGGTGGTGCTCGGTCTGTCGCGGCGGTGCGGCGGCGCCTCGCGAGACGCTCTGTGCTTGCTCGTAAGCGCTCGATAAAAGTTGAGTCCGGTCGACTCAGCTCTGTTGACTCGCCCACATCCTTCATGCATCCTTGAGCCTGTTCCACTCAAGTCATGCTGGAGGAATTGAAATGGCACGTGCGGTCGGCATCGACCTGGGCACGACTAACTCCGTCGTCAGCGTTCTGGAGGGCGGTGAGCCCACCGTCATCACCAACGCCGAGGGCGCCAGGACCACGCCGTCCGTCGTCGCCTTCGCCAAGAACGGTGAGGTGCTCGTCGGCGAGGTCGCCAAGCGCCAGGCGGTCACGAACGTCGACAGGACCATCCGGTCGGTCAAGCGCCACATGGGCACCGGCTGGAAGATCAACCTGGACGGCAAGGACTTCAACCCGCAGCAGATCAGCGCGTTCATCCTGCAGAAGCTGAAGCGGGACGCCGAGGCGTACCTGGGCGAGAAGGTGACCGACGCGGTCATCACCGTCCCGGCGTACTTCAACGACTCCGAGCGTCAGGCGACGAAGGAGGCCGGCGAGATCGCCGGTCTGAACGTCCTGCGTATCGTCAACGAGCCGACCGCCGCCGCCCTGGCGTACGGCCTCGACAAGGACGACCAGACGATCCTCGTCTTCGACCTCGGTGGCGGCACCTTCGACGTGTCCCTCCTCGAGATCGGTGACGGCGTCGTCGAGGTGAAGGCCACCAACGGCGACAACCACCTCGGTGGTGACGACTGGGACCAGCGCGTCGTCGACTACCTGGTCAAGCAGTTCGCGAACGGCCACGGCGTCGACCTGTCCAAGGACAAGATGGCCCTCCAGCGCCTCCGTGAGGCCGCCGAGAAGGCCAAGATCGAGCTGTCCTCGTCCACCGAGACCTCGATCAACCTGCCCTACATCACGGCGTCCGCCGAGGGCCCGCTGCACCTGGACGAGAAGCTCACGCGCGCCCAGTTCCAGCAGCTCACGGCCGACCTGCTCGAGCGCTGCAAGACGCCGTTCCACAACGTGATCAAGGACGCCGGCATCTCGATCAACGAGATCGACCACGTCGTCCTGGTCGGTGGCTCCACCCGTATGCCCGCCGTCGCCGAGCTCGTCAAGGAGCTGACCGGCGGCAAGGACGCCAACAAGGGCGTCAACCCGGACGAGGTCGTCGCCATCGGCGCCGTCCTGCAGGCCGGTGTTCTCAAGGGTGAGGTCAAGGACGTCCTGCTCCTCGACGTGACCCCGCTGTCCCTCGGTATCGAGACCAAGGGCGGCATCATGACCAAGCTCATCGACCGGAACACGACCATCCCGACCAAGCGGTCGGAGATCTTCACGACGGCCGAGGACAACCAGCCGTCCGTGCAGATCCAGGTCTACCAGGGCGAGCGCGAGATCGCGGCGTACAACAAGAAGCTCGGCATGTTCGAGCTGACCGGTCTGCCGCCGGCCCCGCGTGGCGTCCCGCAGATCGAGGTCGCGTTCGACATCGACGCCAACGGCATCATGCACGTGACCGCGAAGGACCTGGGCACGGGCAAGGAGCAGAAGATGACCGTCACCGGCGGCTCCTCGCTGCCGAAGGACGAGGTCGACCGCATGCGCCAGGAGGCCGAGCAGTACGCGGAGGAGGACCACCGCCGCCGCGAGGCCGCCGAGACCCGCAACCAGGGCGAGCAGCTCGTCTACCAGACCGAGAAGTTCCTCAAGGACAACGAGGACAAGGTCCCGGGCGAGATCAAGACCGAGGTCGAGGAGGCCGTCGCCGAGCTGAAGGAGAAGCTCAAGGGCGAGGAGACCGCCGAGATCCGCACCGCCACGGAGAAGGTCGCCGCCGTCTCGCAGAAGCTGGGCCAGGCCATGTACGCCGACGCCCAGGCCGCGCAGGCCGCGGGCGGTGCCGGTGACGCCGGTGCCGGTCAGGCCAAGGCCGCTGACGACGACGTCGTCGACGCCGAGATCGTCGACGAGGACCGCAAGGACGGTGCCGCGTGACGGAGGAGACCCCGGGCTTCGAAGAGCAGCCCGACGTCCCCTCCGGCGCCACCTCTGAAGACGCCGAGTCGAAGGCCGCCGAGTCCAAGGAGGGCGCGGCGGCCCCGGCCGGGGACGCGACGCAGACGGCCGGCCTGACGGCCGAGCTGGACCAGGTGCGCACCGCGCTCGGTGAGCGCACCGCGGACCTCCAGCGGCTGCAGGCCGAGTTCCAGAACTACCGCCGCCGGGTCGAGCGCGACCGGATCGCGGTCAAGGAGATCGCCATCGCGAACCTCCTGACCGAGCTCCTCCCCGTGCTCGACGACATCGGGCGCGCGCGGGAGCACGGCGAGCTCGTGGGCGGGTTCAAGTCGGTGGCCGAATCGCTGGAGACGGTCGCCGCCAAGATGGGCCTGCAGCAGTTCGGCAAGGAGGGCGAGCCCTTCGACCCGACGGTCCACGAGGCGCTGATGCACTCGTATGCGCCGGACGTCACGGAGACGACGTGCGTGGCGATTCTGCAGCCGGGGTACCGGTTCGGCGAGCGCACCATCCGCCCCGCGCGGGTGGCCGTGGCGGAGCCGCAGCCCGGCGCGCAGACGGTCAAGGCCGACAAGGCCGAAGCAGGCGACGGGTCTTCGGAAGCGACAGACGCGACGGGCAAGGAGAACGGTGGCCCGGACGAGGGCTGACGTCATACGAACGGTACGGATCGCCGTACGGACGAGGAAGGAGGGACGTCGGGGATGAGCACCAAGGACTTCATCGAGAAGGACTTCTACAAGGTCCTCGGCGTCCCCAAGGACGCCACCGAGGCCGAGATCAAGAAGGCGTACCGGAAGCTCGCCCGCGAGTTCCACCCGGACGCCAACAAGGGCAACGCCAAGGCCGAGGAGCGCTTCAAGGAGATCTCCGAGGCGAACGACGTCCTCGGCGACCCCAAGAAGCGCAAGGAGTACGACGACGCGCGCGCCCTCTTCGGCAACGGCGGGTTCCGCCCGGGGCCGGGAGCCGGGGGCGGAACGTTCAACTTCGACCTGGGCGACCTCTTCGGCGGGGGCGCCCAGGGCGGCGCGGGCGGTGCCGGCGGATTCGGCGGCGGGCTCGGTGACGTCTTCGGGGGGCTGTTCAACCGCGGTGGCGGCACGGGCACGCGTACGCAGCCGCGGCGCGGCCAGGACATCGAGTCCGAGGTCACGCTGAGCTTCACGGAGGCGGTGGACGGTGCGACCGTCCCGCTGCGGATGTCGTCGCAGCAGCCGTGCAAGGCCTGCTCGGGCACCGGCGACAAGAACGGCACGCCGCGCGTGTGCCCGACCTGCGTCGGCACCGGCCAGGTGGCGCGCGGCTCGGGCGGCGGCTTCTCGCTGACCGACCCGTGCCCCGACTGCAAGGGCCGCGGCCTGATCGCGGAGAACCCCTGCGAGGTCTGCAACGGCTCGGGCCGCGCCAAGTCGTCCCGCACCATGCAGGTCCGTATCCCGGCCGGGGTGAGCGACGGGCAGCGGATCCGCCTGCGCGGCAAGGGCGCACCCGGCGAGCGGGGCGGCCCGGCGGGCGACCTGTATGTGGTCGTGCACGTCGACGCCCACCCCGTCTTCGGCCGCAAGGGTGACAACCTCACCGTCACGGTGCCGGTCACCTTCGCGGAGGCCGCGCTCGGTGGTGAGGTGAAGGTCCCCACGCTCGGCGGCCCGCCGGTCACGCTGAAGCTGCCGCCGGGCACGCCCAACGGGCGCACGATGCGCGCCCGCGGCAAGGGCGCGGTCCGCAAGGACGGCACCCGCGGCGACCTGCTGGTCACGGTCGAGGTCGCCGTGCCGAAGGACGTGACGGGCAAGGCTCGGGACGCCCTGGAGGCGTATCGCGAGGCGACCGCGGGTGACGACCCGCGGGAGGAGCTGTTCCAGGCCGCGAAGGGAGCATGACGCATATGGACAGCCGTCGGCGGAACCCTTACGAACTGACCGAAGAGACGCCGGTGTACGTCATCTCGGTGGCGGCCCAGCTCAGCGGGCTGCACCCGCAGACTCTGCGGCAGTACGACCGTCTCGGCCTGGTCTCACCCGACCGCACCGCCGGCCGGGGCCGGCGCTACTCGGCCCGCGACATCGAGCTGCTCCGCCAGGTGCAGCAGCTGTCGCAGGACGAGGGCATCAACCTCGCCGGCATCAAGCGCATCATCGAGCTGGAGAACCAGGTCGTGGCGCTGCAGCAGCGCGTCGCGGAACTCCAGGACGCGCTGGACGGGGCGGCGGCGACGATGAGGCAGCGCGAGGCGGCGGTCCATGCGTCGTACCGCCGGGACCTGGTGCCGTACCAGGAGGTGCAGCAGACCAGCGCGCTGGTGGTGTGGCGGCCGAAGCGGCAGCAGTCCTCGGACTGACGCACGCTGACGCACACGCTTACGCGAAAGGGGCCCGGAGAAGAATCTCCGGGCCCCTTCGTCATGCCGTCGGTCGTGCCGTCGGCCGTGCAGTCAGTCGTGCCGTCAGGAGGACGGCGGTACGGCCGCGCTCACCAGGACCGGGGCGGTCGCGAGGACGGCCGCCGCGGACACGGGCAACGATCACGGGCCCGGCGCGGGCCTGAGGGGCGCTCCGCTCAGAGGTTCATGAGGAGTACGCCGAGGAAGACGATCGGGTACGCGGCGGCCAGCACAGTGATGGGCAGGCCGAGGAGGACGTAGGCGAGGAAGAGGAGGGCCCGTACGACGAGTCCGTGGCGGGCGGCGATCCGATCCGGGTCGTACGGGTCGTACGTCACCTCGATGCGTTCCGGGTCGGTGGCGACCACCTTGCCGCCGCCGCTGTACGTCCGCTGGGTGCCTGCCGCGTCGGTGAACGCGTAGACCTTGGTGACCGTGGTCTCGCCGTCGGTTCCGGTCCCGTAGCTCTTCTCCTTGAAAGTGGCCACGACCGTGATGCCCCGGCGGCGCAACAGCCACCAGTCCACCGTGGTCCGGTACACGAACACGGCGATCGCAAGCCCGACGAGGAACGGCGTGAAGAAGACGGCCCAGAACAGCGTGAGTTCCGATTCGCCGGTTGCGGCGGCAAGCCCGAGGCCCAGGACGAACAGGCCGCCCATCGCCCAGAGCATCGGGTATTCGCGAACTGTTCGCCAGCGGTCCCTGCCTTCGGCCGCCGCAGGACGGGGCACGGCGGTCACCAAGGTGGCACCGTCCACGCGTCGTTGCTCGGCGTCCCGGACGGGCAGCGCCGCCGTGACCGCCGCCGCGAAGGCTTGGGCGGCCTCGGCACTGGGTGAGCCGAGCGTGTAGACGACGGGATCGGTGCTCGCGGATGCGGACGTCAGGACGATCTCGATGACCCGCGGCTTCGGTCCTCCGGTCGTGCCGTCTCCCGGGTCCTGACCGTTACGTCCTCGCGTACGGACCGTCTCTATGGCGGCCAGCGGAATACGGATCCGAGACCGCCCCCATGCCCGCTCCAGCAGCACCTCGTCCCGCCCGAAGCGCGCCGTGGCCCGGCGTCCCCTCAACACCAGTTCGGTCATGAGACGACCGTACGGGAGGCGCCCGGGTGCTTGTCACAAGTCATGCGATCGACGGGTCCGATTCCTCGACCACCGTCCAGGACAGGCCCTCCGGGAGGGACTGGCTGGACGCTGCGATTCCGCGTATCGCGCCGGTCACGAGCGCGGCCGCGGAGAGCGCGCACAGCAGCCAGCTCAGTGCGGCCGGCAGGTCGTCGGGGCCGACGTACAGGACCGGGGCGGCGAGCAGTGCCGCGAGCAGTGCGCCGCCCAGGATCGGGAGGTGAACAGGTGCCTGGAACTTGGCGGTTCGGGGCAGGCGGCGGGCTGTTGTCGCGTCGCCGGGGGCCGCGCGGTGGGTGCCCTTCAGGTACGGGCGGGCCTCGTCCGGGTCGGTGAGGCCCATGAGGACCTCGCCGTTGTCGGCGACGAAGGCCGCGGGGAGTTCCTCCTCGATCAGCTTCCATCGCTCGGGCCAGCACAGCCGGCCCTCCTGGCCGCCGAGGCGCAGGGCGGCACGGCCTACCTCGTCCGACGGAGCGGCCAGCCTGATCTCGCGCTCGCCGGCCCGCAGGACGAGCCAGTGGAACTGCGTGACGTTCAGCTCGCCCGGCTTGTCGCCGCGCTTCGAGTAGCGCAGACGGACCGGCTCGCCCACCCGTACCCGGACGGCGTGGACCTCGCCGCGGCCGGCGTCCTCGGTCAGGACGCGCAGCTTGCGTCGCTGGTCCGCCTGGCTCACCTGGCGGCGGGCGAAGCCGAGGGCCTTCACGGTCACGATGAAGACGAGGATGATCACCAACCCGCTGAGGAAGCCGCCCCTGGTGCCTGCGGCCAGCCGGGTGAGCACGAGCGGGGTGAGGGCGACGAGGACGGCAGCCGTCGCCCGGCCGGTGTCGCGGGCCGGGAGCGGCAGCTTGCGCGGCAAAGGTGGCGGTGTCGCGGAATCCGTCGCCACGGCCTGCGACACCGGCCCGAGCAGAGGCGCCGTACGGCAGGCGAGCGCCCACCCTCCGACGGCGACCGCCGCCCCGCCCAGCGCCCAGAGGATGTCCCAGCGCGGCGCCGGGGCGTCGTAGCGGGCGAAGACCAGGACCAGGGCCACGGCCGCGCAGGCGAGAGCGGCGCAGGCCAGGGCGCGGGTGACGAGGGTGGAGCGTCGCATGTACGTCCTTCACCGGGGCGGTGGAGCCGGGGTGGGGGAGGCACCGTCTCACGGGGGCGGGTGGCGGGATGCGCGCGGACCGGCGGCTCTCGCGGTCGAGCATGGGGGAGGGGGGACGAGAGGGTGGGCTGGTGACCGCGGCGCGGGTGTCAGTTTCCCCGTGATCGGCATGGGAGTAAAGGGCCCGACGAGTGGATGGGGAGGGCGAGTTGGCGGCTCGCCCCCCGCCCCGACAGGGTGACCAGGACACCCCACCCTCCACCCCCGTTCACGCCACCCGCGTGAACTCCACCAACACCTCCGGCGGCCCGCCGGCCACCCCCCGGTACACCCCCTTGTGCGGTGTCACGTCGTCGTAGTCGCGGCCCCGGCCCACGATCACGTGGGACTCGTTCGCCTGGGTGCGGTTCGTCGGGTCGTAGCCGGTCCAGTCGCCCGCCCAGTACTCGATCCAGGCGTGGCTCTGGCCCGCGACCGGGCGGTGGAGCTCCGCGTCGCGTTCCGGGTGGAGGTAGCCGGAGACGTAGCGGGTCGGCAGGCGGAGGGCGCGCAGCAGGCCCGCCGTGAGGTGGGCGATGTCCTGGCAGACCCCGGCGCCCTGCTCCCAGGCCTCGGTGGCGACGGTGTGGACGCCCGTCGCGCCGGGGACGTACGCGACCCGGTCGGCCACGAGGTTCGAGACGGCGACCGCCGTCTCGTGCGGGTCCAGGCCGTCGGCCGCGGCACGGGCCAGGTCGGCCAGCTGCTCGGTCACGGCGGTACGCGTGGTGGGCACGGCGTACTCCAACAGGCGTGAGTTCGCGGCCTGGTCGGCCACCTCCGCCCAGGTGGGCGGAGTGGTGAGGGGCGCCGGAGGCGAGGTCTCCACCAGGCTCAGCGCCGTGATCGTCAGGTCCTCGTGCGGCTCCATCAGGTCGAAGCCGGTGACCTGGGTGCCCCAGTAGTCCCAGTACGCCCAGGTGGCGGTGGCAGGGCTGATGGTCACACGCGCGTCCAGGGTGGTCTGGCCCGGCAGGGTCAGCGGGGTCATCCGGACCTCGTTGTGCGAGGAGACCGCCGCCTGCGCGTACGAAACGCGGGTCTCGTGCCTGATCCGGAGCCTGCTCGTCCGCTGTGCCGTCGCGCTCGTCGTGTCCACGGTCGTCGTCCTTCCCGTCATCCCGCTCACGCTCCTTCCTGGGCCCACTCGACCGGGCCCTGATACGGGAAGAACCTCTCCGCCACGGCCTCCGCCGAGTTCATGCAGGCCTGCTGCAGATCGCGCAGCAGGTGCGGGAGCCCGTCCTCCAGCGCGGCCGATTCCAGGTACTCGAGGCGCGTCCGCATCCGGCCTATCGGGCGGCGCGCGGGGTCCTGGCGGGGGCGGCCGAGCGCGGCCAGGCACTCCTCCGCGGTCGTCAGCGCGTGCAGCGCCGAGCGCGGGAAATCCCGGTCCAGGAGGAGAAATTCGGCCACCCGCGGGGTGTCGCCGAAACCGCTGTACACGCGCGCGTACGCCTCGTCCGCGCCGCTCGCGCTCAGCAGCGTCGGCCAGTCGGGGGCATGGGCGGCGTCCAGTACGCGTACCGACAGCAGGCGGACCGTCATGTCGACGCGCTCCAGGCTCCGGCCGAGGACCACGAACCGCCAGCTGTCGTCCCGGCTCATCGTCGAGTCGGCGAGGCCGAAGAAGAGCGCGGCCCGGCGGCGTACCAGCTCCAGATAGGCGTACGGGCCGGTGCGGCGAGCCGCCGTGCGCTGGTCGGCGAGCGCGTGCCAGGTGGAGTTGAGGCACTCCCACATCTCGGAGGAGACGGCCTCGCGGGCGCTGCGGGCGTTGAGCCGGGCCGCACCGAGCGCGCCCTCGATGGAGCAGGTGGTGCGGGCGTCGAAGGCCAGCTGGTCGAGCACCTGCTGCATGTCGACGGCCTCCGCGCCCGCATCCACGCCGAGGATCGCGTACAGCGAGCGGCACGCGGTGTCCTCGTCGCGCCACGGGTCCTCGAGGAGGCGGTGCAGATACGCGTCGAGGATGCGGGCGGTCGCGTCGGCGCGCTCGACATAGCGGCCGGTCCAGGTGAGGGCTTCGGCGATACGGGAGAGGATCACGTCGTTCACGGCGGTACCTCCTGCGGTGGAGGGCTGTCCGGGAGTCTGTCCGGAGAGCTGTCCTGCCAGTCCTGCCTGTCCTACGGGGATGGTCCTCACTGCTGCTGCGCCCCTTCCTGTACGCCCTGGAAGCCGGTGCCGTCGGGCCCCAGCTGGCGCGGTGCGACGGGCGGCGGGGTGCCGGCCGGTTCATCCGTGGCGGCGGACGCGGGGCCGCCGTCCGTGAGGACCCAGGTGTCCTTCGAGCCGCCGCCCTGGCTGGAGTTGACGATGAGGTTGCCCTCCTGGAGCGCCACCCTGGTGAGGCCGCCGGGCAGCACCCACACCTCGTCGCCGTCGTTCACGGCGAACGGGCGGAGATCTATGTGGCGCGGCGCCATGCCGTCGCCCGCCAGCGTGGGCGAGGTCGACAGGGCGACGGGACGCTGGGCGATCCACCCGCGCGGATCGGCCGCGACCGCCTTGCCGACCTCGTCCAGCGTGGCCTTGTCGGCGTGCGGTCCGATGACGATGCCCTGGCCGCCGGCGCCGTCGACGGGCTTGATGACCAGCTGGTCGAGCTGGTCGAGCACGGCCTCCAACTGTCCCGGCTCGTCGGGACGGTACGACTCGACATTCGGCAGAATCGGTTCCTCGGAGAGGTAGTACCGGATCAGATCCGGCACGTACGTGTAGAGCAGCTTGTCGTCCGCGATGCCGTTGCCCACCGCGTTCGCGAGCGTGACCGTGCCGGCCTGCGCGGCGCTGAGAATGCCCGGGCAGCCGATCACGGAGTCCGGCCGGAAGTGCAGCGGATCGAGGAAGTGGTCGTCGAGCCGCCGGTATACGACATGGACCGGCATCTCGCCGCGCGTGGTACGCATCCACACCCGGTTGTTGCGGCAGACGAGATCGTGCCCCTCGACCAGCTGCACGCCCATCAGCCGGGCCAGCAAGGCGTGTTCGAAGTAGGCGGCGTTGTTCGGCCCGGGGGTCAGCACGACCACCCGCGGGTCGGCGATCCCGCCGGGCGCGGCGGCCCGCAGCGCGGCCAGCAGCCGCTGTGCGTAGCCGTCGACCGGCAGCACATGCTGCTCGGCGAAGAGCGACGGGAAGATCCGGGTCATCGCACGCCGGTTCTCGATCACATACGAAACCCCGGACGGCACCCGCACGTTGTCCTCGAGCACCCGGAAGTCGCCCTGCTCGTCCCGTACGAGGTCGATCCCGGCGACGTGGATGCGCACCCCGCCCGGCGGCTCGACCGGCCCCGCCGATCTGTGGAAGTGGGGCGAGTTGAGCAGCAGCCGCCACGGCACCACACCGTCGTCGAAGGCCCGGCACGGTCCGTAGGCGTCGGCGAGATACGCCTCCAGCGCCTTCACGCGCTGGGCCACGCCGCGCGAGATCAGGTCCCACTCGAGTGCGTCGAGTATGCGCGGCACGAGGTCCAGCGGCCAGGGCCGCTCCTCGCCGGCGAAGGCGTAGGTCACACCCCGGTCCGTGAACGACCTCGCCATCTGGTCGGCCCGGAACCGCAGTTCGGCCGGATCCATCGGCTGCAGCGCCGCCAGCACCGGCTCATAGGCGGTCCTGACTTCACCCGGACGCTCGAACATCTCGTCCCATGCATCGGCCAACGCGTACGCGTCAAATATGTCCGCCATGGCGCGACGTTAGATGCCATACGTAACATCCCGGTCACCGGGCGATTTCCGGCAGCTCACGGGGGTGCGGGCCGGTTGGACCGCTTTCGCTCAGTGCTCGTCGCTCGAGGTTGCCCTCAGGTGCCGCAGCAGGGCGGCCAGCCCGGCGGGGGTGGTGCGGAGGATGACGTCCGGGGTGTCGCTTTCGCGGAGGCGGATGGTTCGGTCGGGGGTGGCGGTGACGTAGACGCAGTTGCCCTCCGGGCCGCCGCTGAACGATGACTTCTGCCAGTTCAGTTCCGGCATCTTGGCCTCCCTAGAGGGTGTAGAGAAGGTGCTGGATGAGGGCCAGCGAGTCCTTCACTGAGTGCGCTTCGGGGGCCAACGATACGTCGATGGGGGCGAGGGCGTTCTCGGCGAGTCGGTCGAACAATGAGGCGTACTGATGAAGCTGGGCTTGCTCGGTCAAGTAGAGGGAACCCAGAGGCTGTTCGACGATTACCGTGCCCAGCCGCGGTGCGCTGGGGCTGATGTGTACGAAGGGTCCACTGAGGGCCCCGTACGCCTGGGCTCGGAACGGGTAGACCTGGATGGTCACATTCGGCAGGCGGGCCAGTTCGATGAGTCGCAGCAGTTGCTCGCGCACCACCTTGGTGTCGCCGAAGCGCATGTGCAGGGCCGCTTCATGGATGACGGCGTGCACGGTGGGCGGGTTCTCGCGGGTGAGGATGTGCTGCCTCTCCATACGGAACGTCAGGGCTTCCTCGATGTTCTCGAAGCCGAGCTTGGGGCTGGTGAAGATTGCCCGCGCGTAGTCGGCCGTTTGGAAGAGGCCAGGGATGAACAGCGGCTCGTGGGTTCGTAGAGATTGGGCGCCTGCCTCCAGTTCGGCCAAGTTGAGCGCGCCAGGCCCCATGTGCTTCTTGTAGGGGCTCCACCATCCCTTGCCGGTTGCCTCGGACAAGGCCACCAGTGCTTCGATATAGGGCTCGTCTGCGCAACTGTAAGCCCGACACAGGTCCAGAAGTCGCTCCGTAAGGATCGACGTCCTGCCGAGCTCGATGTGGCTGAGCTGTCCGCGGCTCATGTCGATCCGCTCGGCGGCCTCAACTGCGCTCAAACCCGCATCTTCGCGCAGTTGTTTGAGCTCGAATCCGAGTCGTCGTTGCCGCTCGCTGATGGTGGTGCGCAATCCCACGGTCTCTCCCTGCTGGCTCGTCCAAAGTCTGCCTCGTTCAAGGGGGTTGGTCCACCGGAAGAGGGGAGTTGGTTGCGCATACGAACCCTAAATGGCTACCGTGGGTGCGGTACCGATAACGCTACGGAATCGCTCGACTCCCCCTGCCCATAAGCCGACAGAGCACCCACCCCTCCCACCAGGAGCGCGCGGGCAACGCCATCGCTCGGCACGGGACGACCTTCCTCACTCCTATCGATGGGAGCCGTCACCCATGCAACCAGCGCGCAGCGCATCACACCGCCCCACCCAACTCGCCTACGAGTACAGCCTCTTCGCGCCGGGCGACGCCACCGCCCCGAAACTGTGCCGCGACTTCGTGCGCGGCGTCCTGCTCGCCCTCGGCAGAGAGCCACTCGCCGACGCGGCGACGCTCTGCACCTCGGAACTCGTCACGAACGTCCATCTGCACACCAAGGGCTCCGCGATGCTGCGGGTCTGGCTCACCCCGGCGCGCCTTCGGGTCAGCGTCTTCGACGAGAGCCCGGACCCGCCGGTGATTGCGACCCCGCCGCCGGAGCCGTTGCCTGCTGGGGTCGCGGACTCGCGCTCGTCGCCGAGGTCGCGGACGCGTGGGGCGTCGCGGCGGACCGGGCGGGGCGGTACGCGAAAGGAGTGTGGTTCGAGCTGAACGAGATGTGTACTGGACGGCTTCGCGGAGGGTGGTCGGCGTGATCGATTACCTCCTGAAGCACCCAATGGCGTGGCGGCACCGAGGAGGTGGCGTGGAGCGCTATGGAGCTTCCTGAGGGGACCGCTCCAAGATCGGTGAGGGAGCCATCGCTGTATGGCGTGCCGGTCCTCTGCCCGAACGCCTCCGGTTCGATGCTGTGCGGGTTGTCGGCCTCGAAGGTGCAGGCGCGGTGCATGCTGCCCATGGACGAAACGGAGCCCACAGAGGACCTGGTCCGCGGACGTTGCCCGTGATGAAGACCGCGGCGTCGGATGGGACGACAGAGGACTACGTCAGGGCGCGATAGGCCCGGTGGCCTGGGCAGAGGCCGTCACCTTCCCGCCCCCACGCCACGGGAAGTTTCGGGGTCAGTGCGTCCGAGCCGGGGCTGGGGTGCGCGGCTCAGCTCCAGCTCGGCGAAGGCCCGTGCGGCGGCTTGTAGGGAACTGGTTGGCCGGTGAGTGCATCGAGCAGAACGCGGTCGCCCAGAGGGCGGTCCAGCTTTACCGTCACCTGTGTCAGTCTCCCTTGCGCGGTGCAGTCACTGTCGTCGGGGTGCTTGACGGAGGCGGACAGCACTACGCTGCCGCGTGTTTCCAGCACATCAACCGCGGGGCCGCGGTCGCAGACACCATGAAGGGCAACCACGGTGACCGATCGCCCGTCTGCGGCAATCTGGACCAGCCGGTTGAGCGGATAACCGGGGACGTCGGTGGCCCGCCTGATCGGCGACTGAGGCATTTTCGAGGGG
Source organism: Streptomyces sp. NPDC002577 (assembly GCF_053594815.1). Lineage (NCBI taxonomy): Bacteria > Bacillati > Actinomycetota > Actinomycetes > Kitasatosporales > Streptomycetaceae > Streptomyces > Streptomyces sp. NPDC002577. The sequence continues at coordinate 20,231 of NZ_JBSFWK010000009.1, forward strand.
ATGACAGCGGCCTGCTTGAGGGGAGAGTCATAGCCCTCCAGGCTGAACAGCCAGGCAGGGACGACTGCAGGCCCCCGGCTGGTGGCCACGCTCATCTCACCCAGCTTCGCCCCGGTCACAGTGAGGTGCGGGTTCCCGCCGACGCGGGCGCTAGCCAGGGTCTTATATGACGAGTCCGGCTCCACCAGCGGCCGTGTGAGCAATCCGTCCCCGTCCCAAGCGACCCGGCCGTTCTTCGGCCAGGTGGTGGGCAACTTTCCGTCCAGGACGAAGCTGTGGTCTTGGTAGGCCTGCTGATCAGCCTTGCTCTGCAGGCCACCCCGCGGCAGCTGGATCACTTCGCCCATTGGGTGGTAGCCAGCACGCCACGCCGCCGCAGCCTTGGACCCGTCCCAGGCTGCGGCGACCTGCCGGGCGCGGTTCACCACTGCCTCCGCGTGGTCACCGGCACCCTTCTCGCTGCCGCAACCGGTGACGGCACCCACACCGATAGCCGTCAAGATCGCCAAGGCGCGCATGCCAGCGGTGCCTGATGTTCTGATACGCATATGACCTCCGGTTGCGATGGCGACGCGGCAAGCTGTGCCGTCCTTGTGACGCGGCTGGCCCATGATTGGTTCACCGGGTTGCGGGCAGCTGAGGGCGTGTTGTCAGTAGACGTGGAGGCCGCGTTGGTCCAGCACGGTCTGCACTCGCGTGTAGAAGGAGTGGCGGCCTGTCTGCGCATCGGAGTCGCCGCAGGGCTCGTCGAGGTAGTTTCCGCCGGAGGTGATACCCAGGGCGGTCGTGCCCTGGACCAGGGGCCCTCCGCTATCTCCATGCATCGTGCAGAGGGTGGCCTCGTACATGCCGTACAAGGTCGTCCCGTCGGTGTAGGTGACAGTCGTACTGGACTTGCTTATGTAGCCGACTGTGTCTTGGCTCGCGACTCCGATCCGGTCCGCGCTTTCCCCTTCGGCTGCGAAGCGGGAGTTGTCGATCTGGTGGTAATCGCCACCCCAGTATCTGACGGTCCCGAGCGGGTTGATGTCGGGGTCGTCCGCCTTGATGGTGGCCCAGTCGCAGGCGCGAGTGGACCCGTCACAGTAGCCGTCGGTTCCGGTTTCAAAGTTGTACGCGGTCTGGGTTCCGATCCTGGCGCCGTTCCAGTCCATGTACCAGGTGTTGCCGGTGCCGGGTACGCAGTGGCCTGCGGTGAGTGTGTAGATCGTCCCCGAGGAGTTCTTGGTGTTGAACGCGGCGCTGCAAAGCCAGCCTTCGGACCAAATCCCATTGGCGCCCCGAAGGTCGGTGGCGGCGGCCTCCAACTTGCCCCCGAGTCTTTTAATGCGTATCGCCCCGGGGTGAGCTGTCGCAACCTTCTCGATCCGGGCCCTGCTGGTGGTGGGCACCCCGTCGAAGATCTCGACTGACACCTGGTTGGTACTGGCCTCAACGCCCCACGCGGTATTGGGGATGCCCCCCAGCTGGTCAAGCTCATGGTGAATGGACGCAAGCTCAGCCGCACTTCGGGTCACCAGTTTCGGGGTCCCGCCCGCGTCCCGGACGGTCTGCGCGGCTGCCTGGTCAGTGACCGTGACTACGAGGTGCCCGTCCTTGTAGTACACGCCGCCGGTCCGGTCGGCGCCGAGCTTGTGTGCCAGCGCTGCCGCCCGGGTGGGGTCAGTGAGCGGCTTCGGGGGTTCCCCGGCGGATGCCGGGACAGCTGCCGCGATGGTGACCAGGAGTGCGGCGGAGAGAATCTGCGCGAGTCTCCTCGGGGCATGGGGCATGGGGCATTGTGCGACCTCCAGTGACTGTCGAAACCAAAACAAAAATGTTGTTTCTGGTGCCTGAAGTGCGAAAAATGACAGCTGGGATTGCCTTTCTGGCAAAGGGCGGCTAGTCAGCTTGGGCATGGGAACGAGTGAGCTGCCGTGTTGGCGAGCCGGCGGAGAGTTGTCCCTGCTGCCCAGACGCGCGAACCTGAGGGCGCTGACACATATACGTGCACCCGCCGACGCGGCGTGGCCACCAGAGTTGCGCTCTCTCATCAAGCTGCGCCGTGTGAAAACCGGCAGGGCCTGCAGATTGCACATGTTGTGCCCCAGGCCCCGCCGGGGCCCTCTCAGCGACCAGTCAGACGACGGCGCCAGAGGCGTTCTCGTTCTTCAGGACCTCTTCGTCGGCCATGCGCACACCCCCATGGGCTGCTCGTGGACGCGTTCCGCAGGAAGGCGCCCGTGGTCCGCTGTGTGATGGGGTGACCAAGATCTTGTCGTCACCAACCATGCATCGCGCGTTCACAAGGGCACCACCGTCATCTTGTTGCGTGTGGAGAATGCGGAGGGGTGCGCATATGCCACCTGCTAGCTAGATCCAGGACATACGGGAAGTTGCAATGCGCCTCGCAGGCACCTCGCTGGCAAAAGAGCCGCCGATAAGCGAGTGTTGGGCGACACCGGGTGTCGGGCCATCGCATCTGGCGGCCTGTGGAACGGCTGCGCACGCGTATTGCCTGGTCAGGGTGTCCGCGCCCGCTTCGGTCAGCGATCCGGCGATCCTGAGGTTGCTTCCTCCAGAATCCCTGCCTGGCCGATGAGGTAGCCGAGTTGTGCCCGGCTGTTACTTCCCAACTTCTCGGCCAGCTTGGCGATGTGGACGCGGACCGTACGGACGTTCATGCCAAGCCGCTCAGCAATCGATGTGTCGGTGTGACCTTCGACGAGAAGCCCGGCGATGGCTCGTTGGCGGGCCGTAATGCCGTTCGACGCGGGCTGGCTGGCAGCTTGGGGGAACATGGGGGTGGCGAGGCGCCAGAGCCGCTCGAAAGTGGTGACGAAGTAGGCGATCAGGGCTGGGTGCCGTATCTCCAGGGCGACATCGCGGTCTTTGTTTCCCGGTATGAAGGCGACGGCGCGGTCGAGGACGACGAGCCGTTCGGTGACCTCGTCGAGCGTACGGACCTCGACGTCGCCGTCCAGTTGCTCGTAATGAGCGAGAATGGCGGGCGAGTAGCGGGAGGTGTGCTGGTAGAGCGTTCGCATCCGGGCCCCGCGGGCGAGCAGCCCCTGCTCCCGCGGAAGGGCGCCGGCCAGGGTGGTCGGAGACCGCTGTCCGCCGGGCTGGATGGTCAGCAGCTCCTGCGAGGAGACGCCCAAGGCGTGGGTGATGGCGGCGTTGATTCTGTGGAATCCCTGCAGCACGGTGATCGAGGGGGAGTTGGCTTGGGAGGCGCCCTCGGCGTCCAACTCCATGAGGGGTTCGAACGTCTCGGCCAGCTTCGTTCCGCGGCGGCGCTGACGGGCGACTTCCTCGTCGATGGTGCGGAGCAGCATGGGAAGGGCGACGGAGGGTGCGGTGGGTCGCAGCCACCGCATGTCCTCGAGGTCGGGGTGGAGGAGACCGAAGTCGATCAGGCAGGGCGCTGAACCGGCGTCCTGCTGACGGACACCCCCCTCGCGAAGTGCACGGGCGTACAGATGTAGGCCTGCCTCACACAGTTCCGCGACTCCGTGCGTGTGCGCTTCGACGGTCACCTGCGGCTCTCTCCGATGGGCGCTCAGTGATTCTCGTTCAGTATCCCGGACTGGGCGATCAGATAGCCGAGTTGTGCCCGGCTGCCGCTGCCGAGTGCCGCCGCGAGCTTGGCGATGTGGGCGCGGCAGGTGCGTACGTTCATGCCGAGACGGCGGGCTATCGCTTCGTCGACGTGGCCCTCGACGAGGAGCTTGGCGATGGAGCGCTGGACGCCGGAGATGCCGTCCGTGGGTGGGGCGTAGGGGGTCTCTTCGAGCAAGGGCACGGCACGGCGCCAGAGTTGTTCGAAGACCTTCACGAGGTACTCGACCAGGCCGGGGTGGCGCAACTCCAGGGCGACGCGGCGGTCGTCGCGCGCCGGGATGAAGGCCACGGTCCGGTCGAAGATCATGAGGCGTTCTATGAGCTCCTCGAGAGTGCGTATCTCCACCTTCCCCTTGGCCATGATCTCGGCGTAGGCGAGGGTTCCCTGGCTGTGCCGGACGGTGTGCTGGTAGAGCGTGCGCATCGAGATGCCGCGCTCGATGACGGCCTGGCCGCGTTTGAGCGCCGTGCCGAGCGCGTGCTCGCTGCGGCCTCCTCCGGGCTGCACGGTGAGTACCTCGGACTGGCATTCGGTCATCGCGAGGTCGATGGCGGAGTTGATCCGCTCGATGCCCTCGAGGACGGTCACCGCCGCGGTGGAGCCCGGGTCCTGGGTGCTGATGCCCATGAACGGTTCGAAGGAATCGGTCAGTTTGATGGCAGAGGCCCGGCGCTCCTGGATCTCGCGCTCGATGGGGTGGAGTCTCTGCGCCAGCGCCGCTGTAGGCGGAACTGGGCGAAGCCAGTTGGCGTCGTCCGGATCGGGGTGCAGGAGCGCGAACTCAAGGAGGCAAGGTGCGGGCGCCACCTCCGCGCGCCCTATGCGCCCCAGGCGCAGAGCGTCGGCGTACAAACGCCTCCCTGCATCGCACAGTTCGGTCACCGCATGGGGATGTGTCCGTTGTGTGTTTGTTTTAGGCAAATCTCCACCCCCCAGGGTCTTGAACGTGCAGGAACATGATGCACCGCTTCTGTGGCTTTGACGTGGCTTGATGAGTCATCGTCTTGAGAGCGGGGGAGAGACATCGGAAGTGAGGACGAAGCCCACTATGTGCAAGAGAATGCTTCGCTCGGCGCTTGCCGTAGCCTTCTCCGCTGGATTGGTCTTCGGCGCAGTGAGCCCTCTGGATCTCGCTTGGGACAGTACCCCGGCCTCCGTGAGCGTTGCGACCGCACCGCCGGACCTCGCTTGGGACACGGCTCCGGTGGGCGCGGACGCATGACCATCCCACCCGACGACCGGTCCTTCCGACGCGAGATGGCGACCGCCTATCGATCAGGCTGGCACTTCATCGACCTCGTCACGGCGATTCCGCACCGTGGTGATTCGTTGATGGTGACGCTGGTCGGTGAGCCGATCGTCGTGGTGCGCGAGGAGGACGAGGACGTACGGGCGTACCGGTGCCTGCGTCGGCCGCGGGGTGCCCCACAGCCCGTGCGGTGCGCGGTCCGGTACGGAATGATCTTTGTGAACCTCGACCAGCGGGACCATCAGCCGGTCGAGCAGGAGGCATCAGAAACTTTCTCCGCCACCCCCCGCAGTGCCTGACGCGATTCCCCCGTCGTTACAAATCGCTCAGGTGCTTCCCCCCGCAGCGGCGTCACCGTGACCTGAACACGGTGGCGCCGCTGCAGTTTGCGCTGCGCGCGGCTTGACCGTTGACGGCTGCGCCCACCCTCCCCCACTGCCCTAAGGGCGTGGGGGGACCCCCATCGCCCCAGCGGAACGACTGCCCACAGCGGGGCGGGGGCGGGCGGCGGTGTTCAGCCGCGGCCCATCGCCGTCGTCAGGCGGATCTCGATCGCCACGCGGTCGGGATTCGGCGACGGGGTGCGGCCATAGCGCTCGGCGTAGCGGCGCTCGGCCTCCGCTACGTGGGCCGGCTCCGTGCGCACCGTCGCCCGCCCCTCCAGCGTCGCCCAGCGGCGGCCGTCCACCTGGCAGACCGCGACCCGCGCGCCCTCGGGCCCGGCGGCCAGTACGTGCCTGACCTTCGCGCTCGACTTGTTGGTGATCACGCGCGCAAGGCCGGCCTCCGGGTCGTACGTCACCCCGACCGGCACCACGTGCGGTGTGCCGTCGGGCCGGAGTGTCGTCAACGTGCACAGGTGCCTCTCCTGCCAGAAGCTGAGGTAGGCGGGGTCGGGGCGGAGTGGGTCGACGGGGTACGCAGTCATGGGTTGGAATGTACTTCCCGGGCTTGCCTTGAGTGGAATAGACTCAACTTTGTGTACGTTGCCCATGTCAGATCAAGGACGGGCTGACGCAAGGAGGAGACAGCGAACGTGGACGCCGAGCTGACCAACAGGAGCCGGGACGCGCTCGGCGCGGCCAGCAACCGGGCCGTGACCGAGGGGCATCCGGACCTGACCCCCGCACACCTGCTGCTGGCACTGCTCGAGGGCCAGGACAACGAGAACATCACCGACCTGCTCGCCGCGGTCGAGGCCGACATGGCCGCCGTGCGCGCGGGCACCGAGCGCCTGCTCTCCGCGCTGCCGAGCGTCACGGGCTCCACCGTCGCGCCGCCGCAGCCCAGCCGCGACCTGCTGGCCGTCATCGCCGATGCCGCGGAGCGCGCGAAGAGCCTCGGCGACGACTACGTCTCCACGGAGCACCTGCTCATCGGTATCGCAGCCAAGGGCGGCCAGGCCGGGGACGTACTCTCCCAGCAGGGCGCGACCGCCAAGAAGCTGCTGGACGCTTTCCAGAAGACGAGGGGAGGGCGCCGGGTGACGACACCGGACCCGGAGGGTCAGTACAAGGCCCTGGAGAAGTTCGGCACGGACTTCACCGCGGCAGCGCGCGACGGCAAGCTCGACCCCGTCATCGGGCGGGACCACGAGATCCGCCGCGTGGTGCAGGTGCTGTCCCGCCGTACGAAGAACAACCCCGTCCTCATCGGCGAGCCGGGCGTCGGCAAGACCGCCGTCGTCGAGGGCCTCGCCCAGCGCATTGTGAAGGGCGACGTCCCCGAGTCGCTGAAGAACAAGCGGCTCGTCGCGCTCGACCTTGGTGCCATGGTCGCCGGGGCCAAGTACCGCGGTGAGTTCGAGGAGCGCCTGAAGACCGTCCTCGCCGAGATCAAGGACTCCGACGGGCAGATCATCACGTTCATCGACGAGCTGCACACCGTTGTCGGCGCGGGCGCCGGCGGCGACTCCGCGATGGACGCGGGCAACATGCTCAAGCCGATGCTGGCGCGCGGCGAACTGCGCATGGTGGGCGCGACCACGCTCGACGAGTACCGCGAGCGCATCGAGAAGGACCCGGCCCTGGAGCGCCGCTTCCAGCAGGTGCTGGTCGCCGAGCCGAGCGTCGAGGACACCATCGCGATCCTCCGCGGCCTCAAGGGGCGGTACGAGGCCCACCACAAGGTGCAGATCGCGGACAGCGCCCTCGTGGCCGCCGCGACCCTCTCCGACCGGTACATCACGTCCCGCTTCCTGCCCGACAAGGCCATCGACCTGGTCGACGAGGCCGCGTCCCGGCTGCGTATGGAGATCGACTCCTCGCCCGTCGAGATCGACGAGCTCCAGCGCGCCGTGGACCGGCTGAAGATGGAGGAGCTGGCGCTGGAGAAGGAGACCGACCCGGCATCGCGCGAGCGCCTCGAGAAGCTGCGCCGCGACCTCGCCGACAAGGAGGAGGAGCTGCGCGGGCTGACCGCGCGCTGGGAGAAGGAGAAGGAGTCCCTCAACCGCGTCGGCGAGCTGAAGGAGAAGCTCGACGACCTGCGCGGCCAGGCCGAACGCGCCCAGCGCGACGGCGACTTCGACACCGCCTCCAAGCTGCTGTACGGCGAGATCCCGGCCCTGGAGCGCGACCTGGAGGCCGCGTCCGAGGCCGAGGAGGAGGTCGCCAAGGACACGATGGTCAAGGAGGAGGTCGGCCCCGACGACATCGCCGAGGTGGTCGGCGCCTGGACCGGCATCCCCGCAGGCCGGCTCCTCGAGGGCGAGACGCAGAAGCTGCTGCGCATGGAGGAGGAGATCGGCAGGCGCCTGATCGGCCAGACCGAGGCCGTGCGGGCCGTCTCCGACGCCGTACGCCGCACGCGTGCAGGTATCGCCGACCCGGACCGGCCGACGGGCTCGTTCCTGTTCCTCGGCCCCACCGGCGTCGGCAAGACCGAGCTGGCCAAGGCCCTCGCGGACTTCCTCTTCGACGACGAGCGGGCCATGGTCCGTATCGACATGAGCGAGTACGGCGAGAAGCACAGCGTCGCCCGGCTCGTCGGCGCGCCCCCCGGCTACGTCGGCTACGAGGAGGGCGGCCAGCTGACCGAGGCGGTGCGCCGCCGCCCGTACTCGGTGATCCTGCTCGACGAGGTCGAGAAGGCGCACCCAGAGGTCTTCGACATCCTGCTGCAGGTCCTCGACGACGGGCGGCTGACCGACGGCCAGGGGCGGACGGTGGACTTCCGCAACACCATCCTCATCCTGACCTCGAACCTCGGCAGTCAGTTCCTCGTCGATCCGACGACGGGCGAGGAGGAGAAGAAGGAACAGGTCCTGGAGATCGTCCGCGCGTCCTTCAAGCCGGAGTTCCTCAACCGGCTCGACGACATCGTGGTCTTCTCCGCCCTGGACAAGGACGAGCTGCAGCGCATCGCCCGGCTCCAGATCGACCGGCTCGCCAAGCGGCTGGCCGAGCGGCGCCTCACGCTGGAGGTCACGCCCGAGGCGCTGGCGTGGCTCGCGGACGAGGGCAACGACCCGGCGTACGGGGCGCGGCCGCTGCGCCGCCTCGTGCAGACGGCCATCGGCGACCGGCTCGCGAAGGAGATCCTCGCCGGCGAGGTCAAGGACGGCGACACGGTCCGGGTGGATGTCTTCGGCGACGGGCTGCTGGTCGGCCCGGCCACCGCCAAGACGCTCTGACCGGCGGGTCACCGGAGGGTCACCCGCGGGTCACCGCAGGGACCTTCCGGCCTTCCGAACAGGGACGCTCTGAGCGGAATCCGGCCACAGATTGCCCGAACCACCGGGGGCGGGGCTTGCCATGCCCCGCCCCTCCTGAGGGAGGATGGCGGGATCCGTACGAAGGGAAAAACACGGTGAGCATCGACCCGTCCTCGATTCCGAACTTCGGGGGCCAGCCGGGGCAGCAGCCCCAAGGACCGGCGGGCCCTGTCGTCCCGGATCAGGACCTCGTGAAGCAGCTCCTCGACCAGATGGAGCTGAAGTACGTCGTCGACGACGAGGGTGACCTCGCGGCGCCGTGGGAGCAGTTCCGTACGTATTTCATGTTCCGCGGCGAGGGCGACCAGCAGGTCTTCTCGGTGCGTACGTTCTACGACCGGCCGCACGAGCTCGACGAGAAGCCGCAGCTGCTCGAGTCCATCGACGACTGGAACCGCCGCACCCTGTGGCCCAAGGTCTACAGCCACACGCACGACGACGGCTCGGTCCGTCTCATCGGCGAGGCGCAGATGCTGGTCGGCACCGGCGTCAGCCTGGAGCACTTCGTGTCGTCGACCGTCAGCTGGGTGCGGGCCGCCATCGAGTTCGACCGCTGGCTCGTCGAGCAGCTCGGTCTCGAGAAGGAGATCGACAACACCGAGAAGCCCGAGGAAGACGACGAGTAGGCACGCTCGGCGTCACAGAGGCGTATGGGCGATCGCGACCAGATACGTGCCGTATGCCATGGAGAGCCCGGCCAGGGCGCCGACCACCAGGACGGCGTGCAGCGGCCGGGCTCTCGCCGTTCGCGCGAGCGCGCACGCGAGCGGCAGCAGCAGCGGGAACGCCGGCAGCAGGAAGCGCGGCTTGGACTCGAAGAACCCCGAGCCGGCGATCGTGATCAGCAGCAGGACGCCGCTGTGGACGAGCAGCGGAAGCGGTGCGCGATCGGCGATCAGCAGCGCGTACAGGAGCACGCCGGCCGCGACGATCACCATCGTCACGGGGAAGACCACCCGGTCGCCTTCGAGCAGCAGGTGTCTGACGAAGACCAGCGAGTCCGCGCCGAAGTCGAAGCGTGAGCCCCAGCCGCGCTGCACCGCGAAATAGCCGCCGAGCGGATCGCCCTTGCGGAATCCCACCCACAGGACGAAGGCGCACCAGCCGGCCGGCGCGAGCGCCGCGCCCGTCCACAGGCTGTGGGGAACGCGGCCGCGGCGCTTCCACACCTCGCACCCGGCCGCGGCGATGACGGCGGCGGCCACCGCGAACCCGTTCGGCCGCGAGGCCCCGGCGAGCGTCGCCAGCACCCCCGCCCACAGCCAGCGGCCGGTGAGCACCGCGTACAGCGACCAGGCGGCGAAGGCGGTGAGCACCGGCTCGGTGTAGGCCATGGAGAGGACGACCGAGTGGGGGAGCAGGCCCCACAGAAGGACCAGCAGGGTGGCCGTGCCGTGTCCGTGCAGCAGCACTCCGATCCGGTACATGCCCCAGGCGGCCGCCATGGCGGCCGTCCATGAGACCAGCAGTCCGGCGGCGCCCCCGCTGACCGGCACGACGGCGGTGACGATCCGTACGAGGCCGGGGTAGAGCGGGAAGAAGGCCAGGTCGCTGTGGATGACACCGGGCTCGAAGTGCAGGGTGCGGCCGTACCCGTGTACGGCGATCTCGAGGTACCACAGGGAGTCCCACGACCGTCCCAGCAGCGCGAACGTGCTCTTCCCGGTGGCGTGCGCGGCGGCCGCGAGGACGAGCACGCCGCACAGCCGGGCAGCGACGAAGAGCCCGAGAGCCGTCGCCGCCGTCGCCATGAGGCGTTCCGTCCGGGGTCCCACCAGGCGCTTGACGCGCTCGGGGAGGAACGGGCGGGCACAACTCGCGGTACCGGCCGCCTCGAGCGGAGCAGGGGCAACAGTGCGCGGGAAGGTCACATGCGCACCCTCCGTCCACCGACACGCCAGCGCGAGCGGAATTCCCCCAGCCGGGTGCACGGGGCCGCGCCGCGCGCGGGGGCGGGCACCGGCCCGGCCGCCCCAGAACCCTCGGGACCCCCGGGTCTCACTCGTCAACCCTCGGGACCCCCGGGGCTCACTCGTCCATGACCATGATCATCCCCATCATCCCCTCGTCCTCGTGCGGGGTGATGTGGCAGTGCATCATGTACATGTACTCGTCATCGGCGTAGTCGGTGAAGCGCATGGCGATCCGCACGGTCTGCTCCGGCCGGATCTCCACCGTGTCCTTCCAGCCGAGGTCCACGCCGGTGGGGGCGGTTCCGTCGACCGAGACGATCTGGAACGGGACGCCGTGGATGTGGAACGAGTGTTCGAGGCCCGTGGTGTTGACGATGTCCCAGACCTCCAGCTCGCCGAGCCGGACATGGACGACGTTGGACATCATGGCCTCCATGGAGGTCCCGACCACGCCGTTGATGCCCATGCCCTTCTTTGTGAAGTTCCAGGTCAGGGTCATCTGGCGGGGCGTCACGCCTGAGGTGTCGAAGCGCTCTACGGTGTTCAGGCGCGCCGGCAGCGGCCCGGGGCGCCCGAGGCTGCGCGGCGGATCGAGCCTCAGGAAGGGGTAGGTGCCGCTGCCGCCCTCGACCCAGGCCGTCTCCACGGTGGCCTGCAGCTGGACGGCGTCGCGCACGTCGATGACGATCTCGGCGCGGGACGCGGCCACCAGGCGTATGGAGTCCACCTGGGCGGGCTCGGGCAGCAGCGCCGACTCTGTGGCGACCTGGGTGAGGGGTGCGCCGTCGGCGCGGGAGACGGTGAAGACGTCCGAGAGCGAGGCATTGAGGAAGCGCAGCCGCAACCGGGTGCGTGCCGCCCGGTGCGTGAGGGTGGTGCCCTCCACGTTCACCCCGTTCGTGAGGACGGGGAAGGTCACGTTCTCCTCGTTGTAGCCGTCGAAGTCGTACTTGAGGGTGCCGGCCGGGTCGGTCGCCATGCACTGGAGGACGACCGGGATGTCGTCGACGCCGTAGTCGTGCGGCAGGGCCCGGGAGGCCGGGGAGTCGTCGTCGACGATCAGCATTCCGGCGAGGCCCTGGGCGAGCTGCCGGGCCGATGCGCCCATGGGGTGCGGGTGGTACCAGAGTGTGGCGGCCTGCTGGTTGACGGTGAACTCGGGCGTCCAGGTGGTGCCGTCGGCGAACGAGGTCTGCATGCCGCCGTCCTCGCGCGGCGGGACATGGCCGCCGTGCCAGTGGACGGTGGTGTCCTCGCCGATGCGGTTGGTGACCTCCATCCGTACGCGCTCGCCGTCGCGCAGGCGGATCGTCGGTCCCAGGAAGGTGCCGTTGAAGCCGCGGGTCTCGCTGGCGACGCCCGGCAGCACTTCGTGCGTGCCGGAGCGCATCTCCAGGCGGAACACCGAAGTGCCGTGTAACCGGGTCGAATTGAGCTCAGGAGGCACGGGCAGCGGCGTGGTCGTGGGGGCCTCGGAGGCGCCGGCGTCCCCGGCGTTGAGCATGTACGGAGTGAACGCGGCCGTGGTGAGGATCGTCCCCGCCGCGGAGCCCGTAGCGATGCTGAGCAGGCGTCTTCTGGACATGCCGGATGAGCGCGGCGTGCGGGCCGCGGCCGATGGCTGGGTCATGCGGCAGATGATGACATGAGTCATGTTGGTCTGTGTTTGATTTCCGCGAAGTCCTCAACTCACCTGGTGAGATGAGGTGTTGACGCAACTACGTGTCCATGCCAATGTTGAAGCGCTTCGACAGACAGCATGTACTTCCCATGCACTTCCCACGTGTATCTCACGTGTCTTGAGCACCACTCGTTTCGCTTTATATCGGGCTCTTTGCCGCGTAATACCCCTGTGTGACCTTGGGGTGCGGCAGATCGAGGCCGTCCTTTCGTCACGCTCGACGAACCTTGGTGAATCGCTTCGACGATGGTGGTTTCTGTGCGTTTTCTGTTCGGCAGGGTGCGATTATTCAGGGAACTCCCTGCGGCGGGCCGCCCGTTGGTGAGCGCGATGGCGGTGCTGGTGCTGCTCGAGGGGCTGGTCCCCGCGGCGACGGCGCTGTCCATGGGCGCCCTGGTGGACGCGGTGGGGCGGCCGGCGTCGTCCGGTCTGCTGGCCGCCGCCCTGGGGCCGCTGCTCGCCTTCGGTGCCGCGCTGCTTGCGGGTCATCTGCTCGAATCGGCCGCGGAACCGCTGGACTTCGCGATACGGGCCCGGATCGACGGCGCGCACCGCACCCGTGTGATGCGCCTCGCCGCGCTCGGACCGACCATCGGCGCACTGGAGGGGCAGCGCGCGCAGCAACTGGTCAGGGCCGCAAAGGCGATGCCCGAGAACTGGACCGAACGCACCCCCGCAGCAGGGGCGCTGGCCCAGTTACGGCTCGCGGCGAGCATGATCGGCCTGATCGCCTCGTGCGGGGTCCTCGCCCGCTACGCGTGGTGGGCGATCCCCCTGCTGCTCGCTCCCGCGGTCCTCAACCACGTACTGCGCAGCCAACAAGCCCTGGCCTATGGCCAGTTGTGGCGCGCGGGCCTCATCCACGGCTTCCGCGCCGGGGTCTGGCAGGCGGCGTCGCTGTCGGCGGGCGAGGGCAAGGAGATCCGGGTCTACGGGCTCGGCGACTGGGCGACCGAGCGGGCGCTCGACCACACACGGACGATGTTCGGCCCGGTATGGGGCGCCGGGCTGCGCACGGCCCGCCGCGAGTGGAGCCAGCTCCTGCTGGTCGGCGTGCCGTTGCTGGTGACGTTCGCGTCCGTGGCCGCCGCGGCGGCGCGGGGCGAGGCCACGGTCGAGACCGAGACGGCGGTCCTCGCCGCCGGGTGGTCGGTCTACCAGGTGCTCAAGTACGGCGAGGGCGTCCGCGACACCCATGGCGCTCTGGAGTGCCTGCGCGCCCACGACGAACTCGGCCGGGTACTCGAACCCGCCGCCGAGGGGCCGGCCGGGTCCTCCCCCGTACCGGCCGGCCCGCCCCGCGTCCGCTTCGAGAACGTCTCCTTCGCCTACCCCGGAATCGGCCGCACCGTCCTGGACGGGATCGACCTGGAGATCTGCCCTGGTGAACTCCTGGCGATCGTGGGACTCAACGGGGCGGGCAAGTCGACCCTCATCAAGCTGCTGTCCGGCCTGTACGACCCGACGTCCGGCAGGATCACGGCGGACGGCACGGACATCGCGGAACTCGGCGTGGACCAGTGGCGCAGACGCATGTCGGTGGTCTTCCAGGACTTCGTGAAGTACCCGCTGACCGCCGCCGACAACGTGACCCTCGGCAAGGCCACGGCACCCCCCGACCAGGAGGCCGTCGAGGCGGCGGCCCGCGATGCCGGACTCGACACCCTGGTCGACCGGCTGCCGCAGCGCTGGCAGACCCCCCTCGCCCGCTCGCGCACCGGCGGGGTCGACCTGTCCGGCGGGCAGTGGCAGCAGGTGGTGCTCGGCCGCGCCCTGTACGCGCTGCGGGCCGGTGCGGGGCTGCTCGTCCTCGACGAGCCGACCGCGCACCTCGACGTCCGCACCGAGTTCGAGGTCTTCGAGCGGCTGGCCGCCCGCAAGTCGCAGGCGAGCGTCGTACTGATCTCGCACCGGCTCTCCACGGTGCGCCAGGCCGATCGCATCGTCCTGCTCGACGGCGGCCGGATCACCGAGTCGGGCACCCACGACGAGCTCATGCGTCTCGGCGGCGGCTATGCGCGGATGTTCGCCATCCAGGCCGAACGGTTCGCCCGCGGGGCGGACCACGGCGACGAACAGCTCATGGACCTCATGGAGGGGGAGGCGCGATGACGACGTACGTGAAGCTCTGGGCGGAGCTGCTGCGGCTGTCCTGGCGCCGGGTGCCGGGGCTCACGGCCGCCGTGTTCGGTCTGCATCTGGTCTCGGTCGTCTCGATAGCCTCCGTGTCGCTGCTGCTCAGCCGGTGCGTCGACGCCGCCCTGCGGGAACAGGCGGGCGCGGCGGCCGCCGCCGGTGCCGGGGCGGCCACGGTCTACGCCGTCATGGCGGTCACCGAGGACATGCGGACCAATGTCACCGCCGTCGCCCTGGAGAAGGTGGCGCTGCTGGAGCTGCAGCCGCGGATCTACCGCGACGTCGCCACCCTGGAAGGGCTCGACCACCTCGAACGCACCGACGTCCTGGACCGGATCACCGTGCTGCGGGGTTCCGCGTGGGGCCTCATGCAGTCCACCTGGTCGGCCGTCGGCACCGTCTTCACCGCGCTGCAGCTCTCGGTGCTGCTGTTCCTGCTGGGCTCGGTCAGCCCCTGGCTGCTGTTCCTGCTGGTGTTCGCCGCCGTCCCCGTCTGGTCGGACCACCGCGGCCAGGCCGCCGTACGGGACGCGGAAACCGCCACTGCCGAGTCCTACCGGCTCCAGGAGAAACTCTTCGACCTGGCCACGGAGCCGGGCGGCGGCAAGGAGATCCGGGTCGCGGGTGCCGGGCGTGAACTGGTCGCGCGGCAGTCGGCGGCGTGGCGGGAGGCGATGGCCGAGCGGACCCGGGCCCGGGTGACGGCAGCGGTGTGGAAGCTGGTGGGCTGGGTGGTGTTCACCACCGGTTTCACCGCGGGGCTCGCCCTGGTGGTCCACCGGGCCGCGGCGGGGCACGGCGGCGCGGGCGACATCGTGCTCGCCGTCACCGTCGCCACCAGCCTGCGCCAGTCCGTCCATGCCGTCGTCGCCCAGACCACCTCCAGCTCACGCGGCGGACGGCTCATCGAACCCTTCCTGTGGCTGCGCGCCTACGTCGCCGCCGAACGGGCCAAGCAGGCCGGGACGCTGCCCGCGCCGACCGTGCTGAAGGAGGGCATCGAGTTCGAGGACGTCACCTACACCTACCCGGGCACCGGCCGGCCCGCCCTGGAGGGCATCAGCGTCACGCTGCCCGCGGGCAGCGTCGTCGCGGTCGTCGGCGAGTACGGCTCGGGCAAGACCACGCTCGCCAAGCTGCTGTGCAGGTTCTACCGGCCGGACCGGGGCGCGGTGCGGGTCGACGGCACGGACCTCGGCGAGCTGGACACCGCCGCCTGGCGATCCCGGATCAGCGCCGCCTTCCAGGACTTCGGCAGGTTCGAGACGGTCCTGGCCGAGAACATCGGCCTCGGGGACCTGCCGCACCTCGACGACCGGGACCGCATCGCCGAGGCGGTGCGCGCCGCGGACGGGGACCGCTTCGTGGCCCGCCTGCCGCAGGGCCTCGACACCCAGCTGGGCCGCAGATTCGACGGGGTCGACCTGTCGGAGGGGCAGTGGCAGAAGACCGCGCTCGGCCGGGCGTCGATGCGCCGCACCCCCCTGCTGTTCCTGCTCGACGAGCCGACCGCCTCCCTGGACGCCCCCAGCGAACAGGAGATCTTCCAGCGGTACATGACGTGGGCCAGGGAACTGGCGGGCCGCACCGGGGCGATCACCCTGATCGTCTCCCACCGCTTCTCCACGGTGAACGGCGCCGATCTGATCCTGGTGCTCGACAAGGGCCGGATCGTCGAGTCCGGCACCCATGACGAACTGGTCGCCGTCGGCGGCCGGTACGCCGAGTTGTACGGAATCCAGGCCACCGCGTACGCGTCGGCCGATTCCTGACCCCGAGCGGCTTCCGACACAGCTTCCGACACTTCGGACACAGCTTCCGGCACAGCTTCGAACGTAATTTCGAACACAAGTTCGGACACAGTGAGTGAGGACTGGTACTCGCATGAGACGTACCCGGCAGCACCGTGTCGCCTTCCGGGGCGAGCACGCCGGCAGCCATCCGCTCGCCTGGGCGCAAGCGTGGGTGCTCGACGAGATCGAGGGCGACGGCACCTCGGCGCCGCAGAACTACAACGTGCGGATGCACGCCCCGCTCGAACCCGGCACCACCCTGAGCGGCGCCCTCGACGCCGTGCGCCGGGTGGTGGAGCGGCACGAGGCGCTGCGTACGCACTATCCGGCGGCGGCCGCGGACGCCCGGCGGATGCAGGTGGTACGGGCCGAAGGCGCCCTGACCGTGGTGGAGTTCGACTGCCCGGCCGACGAGGTCGCGGCGGTCACCGGACAGGTCTCCGAGCAGATCGCACTGCCGCTGTTCGGGCCCGACGAACTGCCGCTGCGCACCGCCCTGGTCTGCGTCGACGGGACGCCGCGGCGGGTGGTGCTCGCCCTGCACCACGTCAGCGCGGACGGGCTCGCAGCCGGGATCGTCTGCGAGGAGATCCGGCGGCTGAGCCTCGATCCGGGGGCCGAGCTGCCGCCCGTGCGCCAGCCGCGTGAGATCGCCGCGCACGAGCAGACCCCCGCACAGCAGCGGCACGCCGAGCGCGCCGACGCCTACCACCGCAGACAGCTGGAGGCCGCCCGCTCGGCCCGGCTGGCCCCGGGCACCCCCGACGCGTCGGGCGGATATCCGTACCGGCAGTGGGCGCTCAACTCTCGTGCGGTGGCCGCCGCGTGCCACCGGCTCGCCCGGCACCACGGTGTCTCCGCGGGCGCGGTGCTGCTCGCCGCGTACGCCAAGGTGCTCGACGACCGCTCGCCCGTCGGCAGCCGCACCCTCAGCCTGGTCAGCGGGAACCGGGACCACCCCGAGACCCGGCTCACGGTCACCAATCTCCATCAGCGCACCGCGGTCACCGTCGACACGGGCCACGACGACTTCGGCGCGCTGTGCCGGCAGGCCGGAGCGGCCTGTCTGCGCGCCTACCGCTACGGGCGCTTCGACCCGGTCCGCCAGGCGCGCGCGGTCGACGACGAGCGGCGGCGACGGGTGGGCGACTTCGCCCTGCCCTACGTGGTGAATCTGCGGATCGTGGGCCCGGGCGACCTGTATCCGGGCGCCCCGAACGGGGCCCGCGCGGGGCTCGACTCCCATGCCGGGATCACCCGCGAGGAACTGCGGAAGCTGCCGGACGCAAGCGAGTTCTTCGCCCTGCACGGGACGGCACCGCAGAAATGCGACGAGTTGAAGTTCGACATCTGGGAGCTGTCGGACACGGCCCGGATGACGTTGGGCACCGACACCGCCGATCTCACCGGCGACGACCTGCGCGACGTCCTTCAGCGATTCGAAATGGTTCTGACGACTGCGGCGTGTGCCGAGGACGTGGAGTACGCGGATGAGTGACCAGGAGAAGGTGACCCAGAACGTCCTGGAGCGGCTGCGCCTGCTGCTGCCCGAGCTCGACGGTGTCGCACCGGAGGCTGTCGGCCGCCTGGCCGACCGGCCCGGATTCGACTCGCTGGCCCTGCTGGAACTGCTGTCGTGGCTCGAGGAGGAGTACGGCCTGGAGATCGACGACGAGAAGCTCGCCTTCGAGAACTTCGACTCCCTGGACAAGATCGTCGGCTTTGTGGCGGCGGCCGGCGGGACGGAGGGCGACGGATGAGCCTGTTCGCGGCCGTCCGCGCCGCAGCGGGGGACGGCGCCCGGCCGGCCCTCGTGGCCCAGCGCCGGACCTGGACCTACGCGCAGCTGCTCGGGCACGCCGAGCGTCTCGCGGACCACCTGGGCCGGCACCGTGCGCCGGGCCCCGACCTGATCGCCGCCCATGTCGCGGGCCCGGCCGCCCGCGCGGTGGTGAGCCTGGCCTGTGATCTCGCCGGGCTTCCCGTCCTGCACGGCGATCCGGCGGCGGCACCGTCCCACCCGGGCGTCGTGGTGCGCGACGACTCGTCGTCCGGAACCGCCTGGGACCCGGACGGCGAGCTGCCGCTGTGGTTCGAGCGGGCACCCGAGCGGCCGGTGCCGCCGGGGATCGCGGACGGGGCCCAGATCTTCCTGACGTCCGGCTCGACCGGAACGCCGACCGGGGTGGTGCGCCCCGCCTCCGTGGTCCTCGCCGACTGCCGCCGCATCGGGGCGTTCATGCGGTACGGGACCGGGGTGCCGGTGTCGGTCAGCACCCCCGTCTTCCATCCCTACGGATTCACGTACGGGCTCCTCGCGCCGCTGCTGCACGGGGCCGTGGCCCGCTTCACCCCGCCCAGGTCGACCCTGTCGTCGCTGGTGCGCGCCGTGCGGGAGCACGACGCGGACTCCCTGGTCACCCTGCCGTTCCACTGCGGGCTGCTCGCGACGTCCGCCCGCACCCCCGAACTGCCGCGGCTGCGGCGGGCGGTGTCCTCCGGGGCGCCGCTGCCCACCGACACGGCAAGGGCCCTGGCGGAGCGCTTCGACTTCGCCCTGCACAACGGATACGGGTCGTCGGAGACCGGCGCGATCTCCCTGGTCCGGGTCGGACCGGATTTCTCGGAGGGGGACGTGGGCACGCTGCTGCCCGGCCTCGACGCCAGAGCCGTGCCGGTCGAAGGGGTGGACTTCGGGGGAGAGCTGCTGCTGCTCACGGACTCCCTGGCCGTCGGCTACCTCGGCCAGGACGGCGTCGTACCGCTGGAGCAGACGCAGGGCTGGTACCGCACCGGTGATCTGGCGTTCGTCGAGGACCGGCGGATCCGGCTCACGGGGCGGCTGCGCAACCTCATCAACGTGGCGGGCAAGAAGGTCAGCCCGCTGGAGATCGAACGCGTCGTGGCCGCTCACCCGGCCGTGTCGGAGGTGCAGGTGCTCGCCGTCGCGGACGCCTCACGGGGGCAGGTGCCGATGGCCCGGGTGGTGGCCGCGGGCGCGGTCACCGAGGAGGACATCGTGGCCTGGTGCCGATCTCGACTGACGAGTCATCAACTCCCGAGGAGGGTCGAGTTCGTGGCCGAGCTCGCCCGCTCCGCGACCGGAAAGGTGCTCAAGGGCGTATGACACAGAGCCAGGTGGCGGTCCTGCCGCCCGTGACCCGGATGCTCCTGGAGAGCGAGGGGTCCACCACCGTGCTGCTCGAATCCCTGGTCGGGGTCCAGGTCGAGCTGACCGTCCACGGCCAGGAGCCGGTCGCCGCCGGCGGCCTGGCCGACGAGGTGAGGCGCACGCTGCGGGTGTCGGACGGGGAGCGGTGCGTCGTGCGGCGCTCGTCGCTCGTGGTCCCGGGCGAGGAGCCGATCAGCGTCAACGAGGTCGTCTTCCGGGAGGGTTCGGTTCCCTGGCTGACCCGGTCGGTCGAGGACGCCCCCATCGGACGTCAGTTACGGGGCCGCGGGACCCTGCAGTTCCGCACCCTGCTGGCGCACGGCCTCGACCGGTGGCCGCTGTCGGACGCCGGGGCCGCGTGCGCGTACAAGAAGTACGTCATCCACTGCGACGACGGCGCCGAACTCTACGTCCACGAGCGCTTCAACCCCCGCTACGTCCCCCTGTCCGAGGCGGCCCCCGATGCCGCACCATCACGGAGGAAATGATGCGCACCACGGTTGGCATCGTCGGCGGCGGTCCGGCGGGGCTGCTGTTGGCCCGGCTGCTGCACCGCGCGGGCATCGACTGCGTCGTCCTGGAGGCGCGGGACCGGGACTACGTGGAGCGGCGGCAGCGCGCGGGCACCCTGGAGTGGGCCAGTGTGGAGCTGCTGCGGGAGTGCGGGGCGGGCGCCCGCATGGACGCCGAGGGCTTAGTGCACCGGGGCATCCAGTTACGCTTCGACCGCGGCCGGCACCGCATGGACTTCCCGGCGCTGACCGGCGGTCGGACGGTGATGACGTACCCGCAGACCGAGATCGTCAAGGACCTCATCGCGCTCCAGCTGGCCGACGGCGCACCGCTGCTGTTCGACGCGCAGGTGCTCGAAGTGGAGGGCGCCGACACCCCGGCGCCGCGGCTGAGGTTCCGGCACGAGGGCCGGGAGCAGACCCTGGAGTGCGACTACGTCGTGGGCTGCGACGGCTTCCACGGCGTGGTCAGGAACTGCGTGCCCGAGGACGTGGGCCGGGTCTTCGAGCGGACCTACCCGTACTCCTGGCTGGGCATCCTGGCGGCCGTCCCGCCCTCCGGGCACGAGCTGATCTACGCCCACTCGCCGCGCGGCTTCGCCCTGCACAGCATGCGCCCGCCGTCGGTCACCCGGCTCTACCTCCAGGTGCCGCCGGGCACCCAGCCCGACGACTGGCCCGACGAACGCATCTGGAAGGAGCTGGACGAGCGCCTCGCCGTCGACGACGGCGACTGGGAGCTGCAGCACGGCCCCATCACCGCCAAGTCGGTGGTGCCGATGCGCAGCTACGTCTTCGAGCCGATGCGGTACGGGAACGTCTTCCTGGCCGGCGACGCGGCCCACATCGTGCCGCCGACCGGGGCCAAGGGCCTCAACCTCGCGTTCGCGGACGTCGCCGTGCTCGCCCGGGCCCTGGACGCATGGGCGCGTACCGGCTCGGCCGAGTTGCTGGAGAGCTACTCCGAGACGTGTCTGCGCAGGGTGTGGCAGACGGAGCACTTCTCGTGGTTCATGACCACGATGATGCACACGGACCCGGCGCACTCCGATTTCGACGCGAGGATCCAGCTGGCACAGCTGCGCCGCCTCGTGTCCTCGCCGACGGCCGAGACCGAACTCGCCCTGAACTACACCGGGTTGCCCATCGGATGAGCGGGCAGGCCGTTGCACGGACACCGCTGCTCGACCTCGCGTACGCGCCGCCGGACGTGCCCGGCGGCGCGGGGCGGCTGCTCGACCTGCATCTGCCGCCGGGGCCCGGCCCGTTCCCCGTGGTGCTCTGGTCGCACGGGTCGGGCTGGCTGGCGGACAACGGCAGGGACGGCACCGACGAGGTCGCCGCGCAGCTGGTCCCCAGGGGCATCGCGGTGGCAGGCGTCGCGGTGCGCTCCAGCGACCACGCGCGATTCCCCGGCCAGCTGCACGACCTTGCCGCGGCCGTCCGGTACCTGGCCGGTCCGGCGGCCGTCCGGCACGGCCTGGACCCCGGCCGGTTCGCCGTGATGGGGGAGTCGTCCGGCGGCTGGCTCGCTCTGATGGCGGCGTTCACCGGGGCCGGGCGGGCCGGGGCACCGCGGGCGGCGGTGGCCTTCTACCCGCCCACGGATCTGCTGAGCATGGACGCCCAGGCGCCACCGGTCGCGGGCCGGGCGCTGGCCCGCTGGTCAGGGGGCCGCTTCAGCAGCCACGCCGACCCGTCGTCCCCGGAGTCCCGGCTGCTCGGCGGCCCGCTCACCACTCTGCCGGACCTGGCGCGCCGGGCGAGCCCGCTGCACCGTCTCGGGCCGGACAGCCCGCCGGTGCTGCTGCTGCACGGGGAACGCGACCCGCTCGTCCCCTACGGCCAGAGCCTGTCGCTGCTGCGGGCCGCGCGGCGCCACCGGCGCCAGGTGGACCTGGTTGGACTGCCGCGCGGGGGACACGGCCAGTGGCGTTCCTTCCTGGCCGGGTCCGGCGCGGCCGACGGCGCCCGCCGCTACTCGTCGCTCGACGGCGCGGCGGACGACGGCCGCCCGGTGGAACCGACGTGGGCTGTCGTCGCCGCTTTCCTCCACGACGCGTTCAGCCGGTGAGCGCCAGCCGCCCGAGCCTGCCGACGGCTTCCACCAGCACATCCTTGCGCTTGCAGAACGCAAAACGGACAAAGGGTGCACCCGCGGCCCGGTGGTCGTAGAACACGGCATTGGGGATGGCGACCACCCCGGCGCGCTCCGGCAGCGACCGGCAGAACGCGAAGCCGTCGGACTCGCCGAGCGGCCGGATGTCGGTCGTCACGAAGTACGTGCCGGCCGGCCGGTAGACCGCGAACCCGGCCTCCGCCAGCCCCTCGCTCAGCAGGTCGCGCTTGGCCTGCATGTCGTGGCGGAAGCTCTCGAAGTACGAGTCGGGCAGCGCAAGTGCCTCGGCCACCGCGTACTGGAACGGGCCCGACGAGACGTACGTCAGGAACTGCTTGGCCGAGCGGACCGCGCCGACCAGCTCCGGCGACCCCGTCACCCAGCCGACCTTCCAGCCGGTGAACGAGAACGTCTTCCCGCTGCTGCCGATGGTGACCGTCCGCTCCCGCATGCCCGGGAACGTGGCGAGCGGGATGTGCTCGGCGTCGTCGAAGACCAGATGCTCGTACACCTCGTCCGTGACCACGAGGAGATCGCGCTCCACGGCCAGCTCCGCGATCGCGGAGAGCTCCTCGCGGGTGAGCACCGTGCCCGTCGGGTTGTGCGGGGTGTTGATCAGCAGCAGGCGCGTGCGGTCGGTGACCGCGTCGCGCATCTCGTCGAGGTCCAGCCGGAACCGCCGGTGCACCTCGCCGCCGTCGCCCTCGGTGCCCTCGTGCGGGCGCAGCGTGACGGGCACGCGGGTGCCGCCGGCCATCGCGATGCACGCGGCGTAGGAGTCGTAGTACGGCTCGAGCGCCACCACCTCGTCGCCGGGCTCGACCAGCGCCAGCAGCGATGCCGCGATCGCCTCCGTCGCGCCTGCCGTGACGAGGACCTCGGTGTCGGGGTCGTACGACAGCCCGTGCCGGCGCTGCTGGTGCGCGGCGATCGCCTGGCGCAGCTCGGGCACGCCCGGGCCCGGCGGGTACTGGTTGCCGCGCCCGTCGCGCAGCGCCCTGACCGCGGCCTCGCGGACCTCCTCCGGGCCGTCGGTGTCGGGGAAGCCCTGGCCGAGGTTGATCGAGCCGGTCCGTACGGCGAGCGCGGACATCTCCGCGAAGATCGTCGTACCGAACTCGGCCAGGCGGCGGTTGAGCAGCGGGCGCCGCTCCGCCCCGGACGCCGGGGAGGAGCCGAAAGAGGAGGTCATGGCCGCCATCCTGCGCCGAACCTCTGGACTTCCTCAACTCTGCTTTGGTCCCGCGAGGCCGGGGGCATCCCCCTGCCACGCGGGAAGCGAGGGTCCACGGGGGGCCTGCTTCGGGGGAACGAAAGGAGGGATGAAGCCATGGAAACAGGCATCATCCTGGCGGCAGTGGTCGCCTTCGCGATCGTCCTGATGCTGGTGGCAGCGACGAAGAACGACAACAGGAGGAACGTCCGGAAGGCCGGACGAAGCTCGCGTTCGCGGCGTTCGTCGGACGGCGGCTGGTGGGCCGGCGGCGGTGACTCGGGTGGGTCTGCGTCGTGCGGCAGCAGTTCGTCCTGCAGCGGCTCGTCGTGCGGAGGTGGCTCCTCGTGCGGGGGCGGTTCCTCGTGCGGCGGTGGCGGCGGCTGCGGAGGCGGCTCCTGAGGGGGCCGGTCATCGCACGGGGTCACTGGAGCGCGCTACACCGAAGTGGGGAGGTGTGCGACGCTCGGCGACTGGAGCGCGCTACAGCGAAGTGCGGAGACGGGGGCGCGCGGTGACTGGAGCGCGCTACCCCTCCGCACGTGACACATCAGTCCGTACGACGCAGGTTCGCCATCGGAAGCGGCCCGGCCTGCCTGGCAGAACTCCGCCCGCAGGGCAAGTCCCCTGCGGGCGCAGTGCAGTTGAACAGGTGAGCAGTGGGGCCCTCGCGCGGATGGAAAGCTTGCCAAGTTGGGTAAAAGCGCTGTGACACTGCTGTTGTTCATGATTTCCTTTTAACCGTCAACATAGTCGCTCTTAACAGTCAACACAGCTTTCCGTGACCGTCAACGCGCCTGGGAACAACTCGTGGGCGCGAGCCGGCTCACCCGATCGCCCGGTGGCCGACCGGGCCGATCTCCTGGTGTCTTCCGGGGGCGCGCCGGCCTCCCCCTTTTTGCGTGTTATGCGGAGCCCCCCCATGCTCACCACCCTCCACACCGCCTATACCGACACGCGTGCGGCCGACCTCGCCTGGGCCCTCGGAAGGGAGCCGCTCCCCGCGCTCGCCACTCTCGATGTCGACCTTCCGGGGGCCAACCTGCAGCTGAGGCTCCTCGGTGCGTCCCACCAAGTGCTCCTGGAGGAGGAGCAGGGCACCTGCTCGGAGACCGTCGCCTGTATCCCGGGCAGCAGCACGCCGCTGCCGCTCGGAGTCGCCAAGCGCGTCGGCGAGTGGGAGTACGAGTTCGCGGCGCGCGTCGAGACGCTCTCGCCGGGCTCCTTCGCAGGCCGCGCGCAGGAGCTTCTGGCGCTGGTCGCCGACCATCCGAACGGTCTGGCGGGCGTCTTCCCCGGCAGCCCCTATGCGTTCACCGCGATGCTGGCCCAGCGCCACGAGGGGCAGGTGCACTGGCGTACGTGGCATGCGTACCCGCAGGAGGGTCAGCTTGTGGCGACCCGTACACGCGTGGGTGTGAGGGTGCCGGCTGTGCTGTGAGCGCGCCGTCTTCGGTGCCCTGTGTCTGCTTTGCCGCTATCGCTCTGTTGTGTCCGTCTGGCATGAACGCCCTTCCGGGGAAGGCGCGTTGATGTATTGCCGAGTATGCGTTCGCCGCACCAGTTTCCACGCGTGTGGGTGACTGGATGCGGACGTTCGGTGACGTAGCGTTCGCAGCGTGGTCGATACGTCAGCCCGCGCCGCACCGACGGGCGCCCCGCCGTCCCGGGGCAGGGAGAAGCCGGCGCCCCTGCCCGTCCGCTCCGGGACGGGCAGGTTCCTCGTTCTCGTCGGTACCTTCGTCTGCGCGGCCTGTGGTCTCGTATACGAACTCGAACTGGTCGCCATCGCGACGTACTTGACAGGCGACTCGGTCACCCAGACCTCGGTCGTCGTGTCCGTGATGGTCTTCGCCATGGGTATCGGGTCGCTCGTCACCAAACGGCTGAGGCGCCGGGCGGCGGCCGGCTTCGGCGCGGTCGAGGCGGTGCTCGCGCTGGTCGGCGGGTGCAGCGCGATGGCGTTGTACGCGGTCTTCGCCTGGACCGGATCCCTGGGGGGAGCCTGGGCCGGCGGACCCCGATACCTGCTGGTGGCGTTCTCGCTGGTCATCGGTGTGCTCATCGGGGCCGAAGTGCCGCTGCTGATGGTGCTGATCCAGCGCATCCGGCGGCAGGACGCGGGGGGTGCGATCGCCGATCTCTTCGCCGCCGACTACGTGGGTGCGCTGATCGGCGGGCTCGCTTTCCCGTTCCTGCTCCTGCCCAGATACGGCCAGTTGACGGGTGCGCTGCTCACCGGCGCGGTCAACGTGCTCACGGGCGCCGCACTGGTCCTCGGCCTGTTCCGCGGGGACCTGTCGGTGCGCAGCCGGCGGGCGCTGATCGCCCTCAACGCGGCCGTGCTCGCTCTGCTCGTCACGGGCGTCGCCCTCGTCGACGACTTCGAGCATGCGGCGCGGGAGGCCATGTACGGCTCGCAGGTCAGGGCCGTCGTCCGGACCGACGAGCAGGAGATCGTTCTCACCGGTGGCAGGAACGGTTCTCTGGATCTCTTCTTCGACGGACGGCTGCAGATGAGCAGCCGCGACGAGCGCCGCTACCACGAGGCGCTGGTCCACCCCGCGATGAACGGCCCGCACGCGCGCGTGCTCATCCTCGGCGGAGGAGACGGCCTCGCGGCCCGCGAAGTGCTGCGGCACAGCGGGGTGCAGCGGGTCGACGTGGTCGAACTCGACGCCGGTGTCGTGCGGTTGGCGAGCACCGATGCTGCGCTCAGCGCGCTGAACAGGCATGTGTTCCGGGACCCTCGGGTGCACGTCATCGGCGGCGGTGCCTTCCAGCGGCTGCGCAGCATGGACCGTACGTACGACGTGGTGATCTCGGACCTGCCCGATCCCGCACTCACGAGGAGCGCGAAGCTCTACTCCCAGGAGTTCTACGGGCTGGTCTCGCGGGTGCTGGCGCATGACGGGCGGCTCGTGGTCCACGCGGGCTCCGCGAGCTCCCACCCGCGCGTCTTCTGGACGGTCGAGGCGACCGTCCGCTCCGCCGGGCTGCGGACCGCGCCGTACCGCGTGGAGGGGCGGCTCACCCGTTCCGGCTCCGTCTTCGACCGTGCGTCGAGCGGTGCGCGGGCGTCGCACGACTGGGCGTTCGTGCTGGCCGGCCATGAGCGGCCGGAGCCGGCGCTCGACCCGGCGGGGCCGTCGCCCGGCTCGATCAGCCAGGCCGTGCTGGACGCCGGCGCCCGCGAGCTCGGCCGGTCGCGGATCGCGGGGCTGCCGCCTTCGACGTTGGTGCATCCGCGGTACGGGGCGGGGAACTGAGGAGCAGGGTCCGCCGGCTGCTGCCCGCTGGTCTCGCTCGGTCGTGCTCAGGTCCGCAATGTGCGGGGCTTCTGCGCTGACGCTGGTACAAGGGGCGGTCGTCCTGAGTAGGCTCGGCGGCATGGAGCATGAGGTGTTCGTTCCGGTTGCGGTGGAGCCTCTGCGGGAGGTGCTGGGGGACCCCGTGCGGGTCGCCCGCGCGGTCCCCGGGCTCCAACAGGATGCGGGGGAGCCGCCCGTGTCCGGCCGCCTCAAGGTCCGCATCGGCGGCCATACGATCACGTACCGGGGTGCGCTGCGGATCGGCGGGCAGCCCGACGGGTCGTACGCCGTCGAGGGCGAGGCCACGGAGGCCCGTGGCACCGGTGGCGTCAAGATCGGCCTGCTGATCCGCCTCACCCCCGCTGACGGGGGTACGACGTTCGCCTTCACGGCGACCGCGACCGCGGACGGCCGTGCTGCCGAACTCAAGTCCGAGTCGGTGGAGTCGGGGGTGCGGCGGCTGCTGAACCGGTTCGCGGAGGGGCTGGCGGCCGGGGCGGGGGCAGAGGGGCCGGAGACGGCTGAGGACGCCCTCGCGGAGGCCGAGCCCGCGGAGGCCCCGGAGCCCGGGGCGTCGGTCTTCGAGACCGAGGTGCCGCCGTCGTCGCTGGATCCCTTCGCGGAGAACGAGGGGGCGCCGGGGGCGGAGCGTCCGGCGGAGGCCGCGCATGCGCGTCGGACGATGATCGGCCGCAGCGCGGAGGAGGTGGACCATGCGCCGCCGCGCGGGCGGTACGCGCCTGTGCCGGAGCCGGAGTCGATCTCCACGACGGCCACGCTGCGGTGGGTGGCACCGGCCGCGGCCCTCGTCGTCGCCTCGGCGATCGTGGTGGGCCGGGCGTTGCGGCGCCGCCGCTAGCGCCTCCGGCGGTTGCGGTGGTTCGCCTTCTGCCGGTGGGGCCGTCAGCACGTACGCGTCTGCGGGCCGGTGGGTGGTTCGCCACCTGCCGGTGCGTGGGTCGGGGCCGCGGCGGGATGTACTCCCCCAGTGCCTTAAGGGCCTGGGAGGTGCCCCCAGGTCTGGCGCCGAGCCGTACGTCGTTCGGGCGAGCCCACACTGTGCGCCAGACCTGTGCACAGGTAACACGTGGGCCCGACCCCCGGCGCCGGGACGGCGCGTAGGGTCGGCAACGTGAGTAGTGGAGAGATCACGCTGACCGCGGGCAACGCGGAGGTGACCGTGCAGCCCGCCAACGGCTGCCGACTCGGAAGTCTGCGAATCGACGGCATCGAATTGCTGCGCCAGGGCGCCCGCTACGGCTGCTTCCCCATGGTCCCGTGGTGCGGCCGGACCAGGAACGGCCGTTTCCGGGACGGCGCCGTCGTCCACCAGATGCCGCTCAACGCCGCACCGCACGCCATCCACGGCACGGCCCGCGACGGCAAGTGGCGCACGGGCCGCGTCGAGGAGTCGTCGGCCGTGTTCACGTACGACCTCACGGACCCCTGGCCGTATCCGGGCCGTGTCAGCCAGATCGTCGAGCTGGCAGAGGACGCGCTGACGCTCACCATGTCCGTCGAGACGTACGAGTCCACCTTCCCGGCCCAGGCCGGCTGGCACCCCTGGTTCAACCGCAATCTGGGCGGCGAGGACGTGCGCCTGGACTTCGCACCGGCGTGGCAGGAGGAGCGCGGCAGCGATCACATGCCGACCGGGCGGCGGATCGCGCAGCGGCCGGGCCCGTGGGACGACTGCTTCGGGATGCCCGACGGCGTCGACGTCACCCTGACCTGGCCCGGCCAGCTGGAGCTGAACGTCAAGAGCCGCGAGCAGTGGGTCGTCGTCTACGACGAGCAGAAGGAGGCCGTGTGCGTGGAGCCGCAGACCGGGCCGCCCGACGGCCTCAACTCGGACCCGCGCTTCATCACCCCCATCGAGCCGCTGGAGACGGCGACGACCTGGACCTGGCGGCGCCTTTAAGCTGACAGACATGAGTGACGTACGCGGCGCGCTGCTGCAGCAGATCAAGGACAAGGCCGTGGTGCACGGCAAGGTGACCCTCTCCTCGGGTCTGGAGGCCGACTACTACGTGGACCTGCGCCGGGTCACCCTTGACGGCGTCGCCGCTCCCCTGGTCGGTCAGGTCATGCTCGACCTGACCGCCGAGCTCGACTACGACGCGGTCGGCGGCCTCACCATGGGCGCCGACCCGGTCGCCGCGTCGATGCTGCACGCGGCCGCCGCCCGCGGTAAGACTCTGGACGCGTTCGTCGTGCGCAAGGCCGCCAAGGCCCACGGCATGCAGCGTCAGGTCGAGGGTCCGGAGATCAAGGGCCGGCGTGTCCTCGTGGTGGAGGACACGTCCACCACCGGCGGCTCGCCGCTCACCGCGGTCGAGGCCGTCCGCGCGGCCGGTGCCGAGGTGGTCGCCGTCGCGACGATCGTCGACCGCGCGACCGGCGCCGCCGAGAAGATCAGCGAGGGTGCCGGCGTGCCGTATCTCTTCGCCTTCTCGAAGGACGAGCTGGGGCTCGACTGAGGGCGGATCCGACCCGCCGCTACGGCTTGTGTGTAGTGGACGTCAATTTGTGACGCGGTGATCAGGGTCGGCGATTAGGTCTCTGACCTGCGGCTTTGCTGGAGGGCGGGGGGTTTCACGTGAAACCCCCCGCCCTTTGCGTGGAGAAGGCCCTGTCCGTGGCTGGAGGAATTCGCCGCGTCTGGAAAGATGTGCCTCGACGATGACGTCGCCCCCTAGGTCAGGGCTCCGAACACACCCGACCCGCACATCACAAGGAGCGGACAGATGCCCATCGCAACCCCCGAGGTCTACAACGAGATGCTCGACCGGGCGAAGGCAGGCAAGTTCGCCTACCCGGCCATCAATGTGACGTCCTCGCAGACCCTGCACGCGGCACTGCGCGGCTTCGCGGAGGCGGAGAGCGACGGCATCATCCAGATCTCCACGGGTGGTGCGGAGTTCCTGGGCGGCCAGTACAACAAGGACATGGTGACCGGCGCGGTCGCGCTCGCCGAGTTCGCGCACGTCGTGGCCGCGAAGTACGACATCACTGTCGCGCTGCACACCGACCACTGCCCGAAGGACAAGCTGGACGGCTACGTCCGCCCGCTGCTCGACATCTCCGCCGAGCGCGTCAAGGCCGGTCAGGCACCTCTCTTCCAGTCCCACATGTGGGACGGTTCCGCCGAGACCCTCGCCGACAACCTGGCCATCGCCCAGGAGCTGCTGGCGAAGGCCGCCGCCGCCAAGATCATCCTCGAGGTGGAGATCACCCCCACCGGCGGTGAGGAGGACGGCGTCAGCCACGAGATCAACGACGAGCTGTACACCACCGTCGAGGACGCGATCCGCACCGCCGAGGCGCTCGGCCTGGGCGAGAAGGGCCGCTACCTGCTGGCCGCCTCCTTCGGCAACGTCCACGGTGTCTACAAGCCGGGCAACGTCGTACTCCGCCCCGAGCTGCTCAAGGACCTGCAGGCCGGTGTGGCCGCCAAGTTCGGCAAGCAGGACCCGTTCGACTTCGTCTTCCACGGCGGCTCCGGCTCCACGGCCGAGGAGATCGCCACCGCGCTGGAGAACGGCGTCGTGAAGATGAACCTCGACACCGACACCCAGTACGCCTTCACGCGGCCCGTCGCGGACCACATGCTCAAGAACTACGACGGCGTCCTGAAGGTCGACGGCGAGGTCGGCTCCAAGAAGACCTACGACCCGCGCACCTGGGGCAAGTCCGCCGAGGCCGGCATGGCCAAGCGCGTCACCGAGGCCTGCACCGACCTGCGCTCCGCCGGCACCAAGCTGAAGTAACGGCTGGGGCGGCAGCCTGACATTCGTCGGCTGCCTGTGCGTATCCGAGCCCGGCACCCCCCAGGGGTGCCGGGCTCGTGTGCTCGGCAAGGCAGACTGGGGCCATGGCCATTCACGAAAACCTGCTCGGGGGACCGCCCCCGACCCATCTGCCCGACGAACCGGAGCCCCGTGAGCTCCTGGCGAGCGGGGCGGCGCCGGCCGACGTCGCCGCGAAGTACCCGACATCGTCGCTGGCCTGGGCCCAGCTGGCGGACGACGCGTTCCAGGGCGGCCGTGTCGTCGAGTCGTACGCGTATGCCCGCACCGGCTACCACCGGGGCCTGGACGCGCTGCGCCGCAGCGGCTGGAAGGGCCACGGCCCGGTGCCGTGGGAGCACGAGCCGAACCGCGGCTTCCTGCGCGCCCTGCACGCCCTCGCCCGCGCCGCGCAGGCGATCGGCGAGCAGGAGGAGTACGAGCGCTGCAGCCAGTTCTTGAAGGACTCCTCGCCGACGGCGGCCCAGACGCTGAGCTGAGCCCCGCGGTACTGCTGAGCACCGCGGTACTGCTGAGTCCCGCGGTACTGCTGAGTCCCGCGGTGTTGCTGAGCCCCGCGGTATTGATGAGACCCGTCTGGCCGGTGTGACCCAGGCGGGTCTTGCCGTCTCCGGGGACCCTTGCGCAAGAATGCCGGTGGGGACCGGGGCCCCCGTGCCGGCATGGCAGGGGCGGACCGCTACCCGGAGTTCACAGGAGACAGCAATGTCCCACGAGGTGATCCACGGGGACGGGGCTCACGAGCCCGAGACCCCCAACCTCGACTTCGCCGGAACTACCCCCTACGAGGACTACGTCCAGGCCGACGTCCTCACCCACCTCCAGCACCCCCTCTCGGACGATCCGGGAGAGATGGTCTTCCTGGTCACCACCCAGGTCATGGAGCTGTGGTTCACCGTCATCGTCCACGAGTGGGAGACGGCGTCGCGGGCGCTGCGCGAGGACGACCTGCCGGTGGCGCTGGCCGCGCTCAAGAGGTCCGTACGCGAGCTGGAGGCGCTGGGCGCCTCCTGGACGCCGCTCGCCGGGCTGACCCCGGCACAGTTCAACTCCTACCGGTCGGCCCTCGGCGAGGGCTCCGGTTTCCAGTCCGCGATGTACCGGCGGATGGAGTTCCTGCTCGGCGAGAAGTCCGCGTCCATGCTGGTCCCGCACCGGGGCGCGCCGCGTGTGCACGCCGAGCTGGAGAAGGCGCTGCAGCAGCCGGGCCTCTACGACGAGGTGCTGCGGCTGCTGGCGCGCCGCGGGTACGCGATCCCGGCGGAGGTCCTGCAGCGGGACCTCGCGCTGCGCTACGAGCCGTCGGCCGGTGTCGAGGCGGTGTGGGCCGAGCTGTACGGCGGTGACCAGGACGCCGAGCTCGTACGGCTCGGTGAGGCGCTCACCGACGTCGCCGAACTGGTGTGGCGCTGGCGCAACGACCATCTCGTCGCCACCCGCAGGGCCATGGGCGCCAAGGCCGGCACCGGCGGCTCCGCGGGCGTGGCCTGGCTGGAGAAGCGCGCCGCGAAGAACGTGTTCCCCGAGCTGTGGACGGCGCGCAGCCATGTCTGAGAGGCCTGGGGAGAGGTACGAAGAGAAGGCGGCGAAGCTGGACGCCGCCGATGAACTGGCCGGGCTGCGCGAGCGTTTCGTGCTCGACACTGTGTCCGATCATGCGGCTGACGCCGCCGGGGTCTATCTGGACGGCAACTCGCTGGGTGCGCTGCCGCGTGCCGTCCCCGGGCGCGTCGAGGACGTCGTACGCCGCCAATGGGGCGAGCTGCGCATCCGGTCCTGGGACGAGAGCGGCTGGTGGACGGCGCCGGAGCGGATCGGCGACCGTATCGCGCCGCTGGTCGGGGCCGCGCCGGGGCAGATCGTGGTCGGCGACTCCACCAGCGTCAACGTCTTCAAGGCGCTGGTGGCCGCGGTGCGGATGGCACGCGACGGTGGTTCGTCCGATGGCACTGCGGGCTCTGCGCGGGACGAGATCGTCGTGGACGCTTCGACGTTCCCGACGGACGGGTACATCGCCTCGTCCGCGGCGCGGATGACAGGGTGCCGGATCGTCCCGGTCCTCCCCGCCGACGTGCCGGGC
This sequence comes from Streptomyces sp. NPDC002577, assembly GCF_053594815.1. Classification (NCBI taxonomy): domain Bacteria; kingdom Bacillati; phylum Actinomycetota; class Actinomycetes; order Kitasatosporales; family Streptomycetaceae; genus Streptomyces; species Streptomyces sp. NPDC002577. The sequence continues at coordinate 52,538 of NZ_JBSFWK010000009.1, forward strand.
GTGCTCGGCCCGCGTACGGCCGCCGTGCTGCTCAACCACGTCGACTACCGGACGGGCAGGCTGCACGACCTGCCCGGACTCACCGCCGCCGTGCACGCCGCGGGTGCCCTGGCCGTGTGGGACCTGTGCCACAGCGCGGGTGCTCTGCCCGTGGAACTCGACGCGGACGGTGTGGATCTGGCGGTCGGCTGCACGTACAAGTACCTCAACGGCGGGCCGGGTTCACCCGCGTACCTGTACGTGCGCAAGGCACTCCAGCCGCGCTTCGACTCGCCGCTGCCCGGCTGGACCTCGCACGCCGAGCCGTTCGCGATGCGGCCCGAGTACGAGGCCGGGGCCGGTGCGGTGCGGGGCCGGGTCGGCACCCCCGACATCCTGTCGATGCTCGCTCTGGAGGCGGCGCTCGACGTCTGGGAGGGCGTCTCGGTCGAGGCGGTCCGGGCCAAGTCGCTGGCGCTGACGGACTTCTTCCTGGAGTGCGTGGACGCGTACGTCCCCCAGGGGCTCGTCGAGTCGGTGACGCCGTCGGCCCATGCGGAGCGCGGCAGCCAGGTCGCTCTGCGCTGCGCGCATGCGGGTGACGTGATGCGGCGCCTCATCGAGCGCGGAGTCGTCGGCGACTACCGGGCGCCGGACATCCTCCGGTTCGGCTTCACACCGCTGTACGTGGGTTTCGCGGAGGTGGAGAAGGCGGCCCGGGTGCTGGGGGAGCTGCTGACCTGAGTGGCGCCCGTTGCGGGCAGGCGTTCTCACAGGGCGCCTGTCCGCAACGGGGGCCGTGCGGCGTCACGTTGTGGCGCTGATAATGTCCCGGCCAACCACCGGAGTGCTGAGAGGTTGGATCATGTCGGAGGACGCCGCGCGTAGCGCCGCCGAGGAAGAGTCGGCCTTCTCGCATCCCGCCGTCCCGCCGGACGCCACCGTCGCCTACGGCGACCACCCCGACCAGGTGATCGACCTCTACGCGCCCCGGGACGGGGTCTCGTCCGCTCCCCTCGTCGTCGTCCTGCACGGCGGCGCCTGGCGCGCCCCTTACGACCGCCGGCACATCTCGCCGTTCGCGGACTTCCTGGCCCGCCGGGGGTTCGCCGTGGCCAGCGTCGAGTACCGGCGGGGAAGCCTGATCCCGGCGCAGGGCGGCGAAGGGCCCGTCGCCGGGCGCTGGCCGGAGACCTTCGACGACGTCGCCGCCGCGCTCGACGCGCTGCCCGCGCTCGTCGGCGAGGCGCTGCCGCAGGCGGATCCGCGCCGCACCGTCGTCACCGGGCACTCCGCGGGCGGACATCTCGCGCTGTGGGCGGCCGCCCGCCATGTCCTCCCCGAGGACGCCCCGTGGCGCACGGCGCGGCCCGCGCGGCTGCGCGGTGTCGTCGCCCTCGCACCGATCGCCGACTTCACGGTTGCCCGCAAGCTGGACGTGTGCTCGGGAGCGGTGGAGCAACTCCTCGGCGGTGACGAGACGTTCGCGGAGCGCCTGCCGTATGCCGACCCCGTCGCGCTGCTGCCCACGGGGATCGCCACCACGCTCGTCCAGGGCCGGGGTGACATGGACGTGCCCCATCAGGTCGCCGAGTCGTACGCGGATGCGGCGGCGAGGGCAGGAGAAATGGTGGGGCTGACGCTGCTGGAGGGCGTGGGGCACTTCCCGCTCATCGATCCGGCGGCGGACGCGTGCGCGGTGGTGGCGGAGGAGATCGCACAGCTGGCGTGGTGAGCCGGTCGGCGGGCCCGCAGGTTTCCGCTGTCGGGACCGCGTAGTACTTGGGACGGACCCGGAAGGACCGTTCTTTTTGCTGACGACTCCGAGGTGGGCGCGCCCTACCTTGCTGTACGTGACCGAGACCCGTACCCAGCCGATCGCGGCGGGCAAGCCGAAGTACCGCAGTCCCGAGTACCACCTCGCCGTGGGGATGCTCGGCGGGCTGCGCAGTGACCTGTTCCACGACGCGTTCGCGTACCGACTGCTGCCCCCCATGAGCACCGACGGCCCGCTCGTGCGCCGGCTGCCGCAGCGGCTGCGCAGGTACGCGCCCTGGGCGCCGCACGCGTTCGTGGTGGCCTGCGCACTGCTGACGCTGAACATCGGGATGGAGTCCGCCGGCTACGACGTCGGCGCTCTCCAGAGTCTGCTGGTCGGCTTCATACCCGCGGTCGCGGTCGTGATGACCCTGGTCCGGCCGGTCGCCGCGTTCTGGGTGTCCCTCGCGGTGACGCCGTTCGTCAGCTTCCTCGACGGCAGGGGCGAGTGGCCGTGGACACCCGGCACGTTGTTCGCGCATTTCGTGGTGCTCGCGGTCGTCGCGGCCCGGACGCGGCCGCGTACCGCCGCCTGGATGTGGGTGCTGACAGGCCTGTACGGGCTGCTGGCCGAGGTCCTGCTGCCGAACTACTACGGCTCCGCCACCGTGCCGTTCCTGTTCGTCTCCGCGCTGGCCCTGCTGGTCGTCACCGTCCGGCACGTGCGCCGCGAGGCGGCGAATCAGGTCACCGCGCAGCAGACCGTCACCGCACACGAACGCTCCAAGCGCACCCTCCTCGAGGAGCGCACCACCATCGCCCGCGAGCTGCACGACGTCGTCGCCCACCACATGTCGGTGGTCGCCATCCAGGCGGAGGCCGCGCCGTACCGCGTCGAGAACCCGCCGCCCGAGCTCGAGCAGGCCTTCGCCACGATCCGCGAGAACGCGGTGGCCGCGCTCACCGAACTCCGCCGCGTCCTCGGTGTCGTACGGGCCGAGGACTACGAGGCGCCCGACGCGCCGCAGCCGACGCTCGCCGACATCGACGGGCTGCTCGCCAACGTGCGCGAGGCGGGCCTGCCCGTGGAGAAGACGGTCACCGGAGCCGTACGCGAACTCCCGGGGGGCGTCGAGCTGTCCGCGTACCGCATCGTGCAGGAGGCGCTGAGCAACGCGCTGCGGCATGCGCCGGGCTCGACCGCGTGCGTCGAGATCGGTTACGTCATCGGCGGCCTCGGACTGCGTATCGTCAACGGTCCTTCGCCCACACTCGTGTTGGTGAAGTCCACGCACGGCGCGGGTCACGGCATCACCGGCATGCGTGAGCGCGTGGCGATGCTGGGCGGCGAGATGACGGCGGAGCCGGCGGCCGACGGCGGCTACGAGGTGACGGTCTTCCTGCCCGTCCCTGCTGAGGAGCCCGTGGCGGAGAGGGGCAGGCCGTGACCATCAGGGTGCTGATCGCCGACGACCAGATGATGGTGCGCGAGGGCTTCTCGGTCCTGCTGAACGCGATGCCGGACATCGAGGTCGTCGGTGAGGCGGTCAACGGCCGTGAGGCCGTCCAGCGGGTACGCGAACTCGCGCCCGACGTCGTTCTGATGGACATCCGTATGCCGGAGATGAACGGCATCGAGGCGACGCGCGAGATCGTGGCGGCGGACGGCAGCGCCAAGGTGCTGGTGCTCACGACGTTCGATCTCGACGAGTACGTCTACCAGGCGCTGCGCGCGGGGGCCTCGGGCTTTCTGCTCAAGGACGCCTCCGCACGGCAGCTCGCCGACGGCGTACGGGTCGTGGCGGCCGGAGAGGCGCTGCTCGCGCCGAGCGTCACGAAGCGGCTGATCACCGAGTTCTCGAAGCTCGCGGACGCACCGATGCCCCCGGCGGTGAACCGCGGCGCGTACGGGGAGCTCACCGAGCGGGAGACGGAGGTGCTGGTGCTGATCGCGCAGGGCCTGTCCAACGCGGAGATCGCCGAGCGGCTGGTGGTGGCCGAGTCGACGATCAAGACACATGTGAGCCGGGTGCTGGTGAAGCTGGGGTTGCGGGACCGTACGCAGGCGGCGGTGTTCGCGTACGAGGCGCGGTTGGTCACTCCCGGGTGACCCGCGCCGCTCCGCGGCACCCGCTGGCGCTTTCCACCTCGCGGGGAAGCGGTTAGCGTCCCGCCATGAGCGCACTGTTCGACCTGTTCGATCCCTGGTCGCCCGACTTCGTCGCCGATCCCTATCCCGCCTACGCGGAGCTGCGTGCCCGCGGCCGGGTGCACTACTACGAGCCCACCGACCAGTGGCTCGTGCCGCGTCACGCGGACGTGGCGGCGCTGCTGCGCGACCGCCGCCTGGGGCGCACCTACCAGCACCGGTTCTCCCACGAGGAGTTCGGCCGCCAGGCCCCGCCGGCCGAGCACGAGCCGTTCCACGTGCTCAACGACCACGGCATGCTCGACCTCGAGCCGCCGGACCACACCCGTATCCGCCGCCTGGTGTCGAAGGCGTTCACGCCGCGCACCGTCGAGCGCTTGCGTCCGTATGTGCACCGGCTCGCGTCCGAACTGGTCGGCGGGCTGGTCGCGGACGGCGGCGGCGATCTGCTGGCCGCGGTCGCGGAACCACTGCCCGTCGCCGTCATCGCCGAGATGCTCGGCATCCCGGAGGCGGACCGCCCGCTGCTGCGGCCCTGGTCGGCGGACATCTGCGGGATGTACGAGCTGAACCCGCCCGAGGAGACGGCCCGCCGCGCGGTTCAGGCGTCGGTCGAGTTCGCCGCGTATCTGCGGGAGCTGATCGAGGCGCGGCGCAAGGATCCCGGTGAGGACCTGATCTCGGGGCTGATCGCCGCGTACGACGAGGGCGACCGGCTCACCGAGCAGGAGATGATCTCCACGTGCGTGCTGCTGCTGAACGCGGGGCACGAGGCCACCGTCAACGCCACCGTCAACGGCTGGTGGGCCCTCTTCCGGCACCCCGGCCAGCTCGCCGCCCTCCGCGCCGACCGCTCGCTGCTGTCCACAGCTGTGGAGGAGCTGCTGCGCTACGACACCCCGCTCCAGCTCTTCGAGCGCTGGGTGCTCGACGACATCGAGATAGGCGGTACGACGATCCCGCGCGGCTCCGAGATCGCCATGCTCTTCGGCTCCGCCAACCGCGACCCGGACGCCTTCGCCGACCCGGACACCCTGGACCTGTCCCGCAAGGACAACCCGCACATCTCGTTCAGCGCGGGCATCCACTACTGCATCGGCGCCCCGCTCGCCCGTATCGAACTGGCCGCATCGCTCGGGGCGTTGCTGGACCAGGCACCGGCGCTGCGCCTGGCGGCCGAGCCGGAGCCCAAGCCGAACTTCGTGATCCGCGGGCTGAAGGAGCTACTCGTCGAGGTGTGACGGTGCGTCGTCGGCCGGCCGCCGCCGCGCGCGGCGTACGCCCGGCCCCCGCAGCGCGAGGGCGTACAGGACGAGCGGCACGAGCCCGCCGGCGAGCGCCACGAGGGGCAGCTCCGTGACCAGGACGGTCAGATAGGGGACACGCGCGGCTCGGCGCCTGCGGTTGCCTCACGCACGTCTCTCAGGGTTTCGGTGAGGAGGACCTCACGGACCTCACGTGGTGAGGTCCCGTCGCCGCAGCCCAGCCAGCCCCGTCGCCGCCAGCCCCGCCGCGACCAGCGTCAGCACCACCACCGGCGTCCACGCCATCTCCGCCCCCGGCAGCTTCGGCAGATGCCCGAACGGCGACACGTTCATCACCGCCTGGGGGATGTCCAGCGCCGGACCGATCCAGCCGAGGGCCAGTGCCAGGCCCGCGGCCGCCCAGCTCCCCGCCACCGAGGCCTTCGGGAACACGCCGTACAGGAACAGCGCGACGGCGCCGAGTGTCCAGATCGCCGGGACCTGGACCAGGGACGCGCCCAGTACGGAGCCGAACTCGCTGCCGTAGCCCAATGCCAGGCCCAGTCCGCCCAGCAGCATGACCAGCACCGATCCGCCGAAGGCGATGACCAGGTGGCCCGCCGCCCAGCGCAGCCGGCCGACCGCGTTCGCCAGTACGGGCTCGGCGCGCCCGGAGGTCTCCTCGCCGTTCAGCCGCAGGACGGACTGCACCACGTACAGCGCGGCGACCATGCCCAGCATGCCGACCATCGCGGCCAGGAACGCCTGGGTCAGCCCCGCCTGGCCGCCCATGCGTTCGAAGATCTCGCGTGCGTCCTCGTTGTCGCCGACCAGGTCGGCCGCGCCCTCCGTCATCCCGCCGAAGACGAGCCCGGCGAACAGGAAGCCGACGCCCCAGCCGACGACGCTGCCGCGCTGCAGCCGCCAGGCGAGCCCGCCCGCGCCGGCGATCCGGCCCTCGGCCGGGCCCGGCCGGCTCGGCAGGAAGCTCATCCCGGCATCGCGCCGCTCGGTGAGGACGTAGCCGAGGCCCAGCTGCACCACGACTGCGGCGGCGAGCAGCGCAAGCACCCACCAGCGTTCGTCCGCGTACGGCCGGGCGTTCTCGGCCCAGCCGAGCGGTGAGAGCCAGGTCAGCACGGACCCGCCGTCGTCGCTCGCCGAGTCGCCCGCCGCCCGCAGCAGGAAGGCGATGCCGAGCACCGCGGCCGTGAGGCCCCTGGCGAACCGGGCGCTCTCGGTGAACTGCGCCGTGATCGCCGCCATGCCGGCGAAGAGCATGCCGATGCCGCCGACGGAGAGGCCGAGCGCGAGCGCACCGGCCGTGCCCTGACCGGACAGTCCGGCGGTGATGAGCAGGGCCGCCGCCGCGTTGGCGACCAGTGCCGCGAGCAGCGCGGCCGTCAGCGGCGCCCTGCGGCCCACCACGGCGGAGGCCAGCAGCTCGTGGCGGCCGGTCTCCTCTTCCTCCCGGGTGTGCCGGATGACGATCATCAGGCTCATCACGCCCGCCAGTACGGCCGCGAAGCCACTGAACCGCCACGCGACGATCGCGCCGAGGGAGTCGCCGAACACCGGCCCGTACATCGCACGCATCGAGCTGTTGGCGCTCATGTCCGCGGCGAGTTCCGCGCGCTTGGCGGCCGTGTCGTAGAGCTGTCCGATGGACGAGACGCCGCTGACGACCATCAGGGCGACCACGACCACCCACACGGGCATCATGACGCGGTCGCGGCGCAGCGCGAGCCTCAGCAGGGTGCTCGTACCGGCCAGTTGACGCCGCCCGCCCGTACGTGTCACGCGGCGCCGGCCGGCGGCTCCGCCGCGCCGCGCCCCGGTCACGGCGGTCATCGGGCCACCGCCTCTTCCGCGTCGGCCCGTACGTCGTCCTGGTAGTGGCGCAGGAACAGCTCCTCCAGGGTGGGCGGCGTCGAGGTCAGCGACCGCACGCCCGACTCCGTCAGCGACCTCAGCACCGCGTCGAGCTTGTCCGTCTCGACCTGCAGCCTGACCCGGTGGCCCTGTACGTCCAGGTCGTGCACACCTGGCAGGTGCGACAGCCCGTTCGGCGGCGCGGCGAGTTCGGCCGTCACGCTCGTACGCGTCAGATGCCTGAGGTCGCCGAGCGAGCCCGACTCGACGGTCCGGCCCTTGCGGATGATGCTCACGCGGTCGCAGAGCGCCTCGACCTCGCTGAGCACATGGCTGGAGAGCAGTACGGTCCGCCCGCGCTCGCGTTCTTCGGCGACGCAGCGCTGGAAGACCTCCTCCATGAGCGGGTCGAGGCCGGAGGTCGGCTCGTCCAGGATCAGCAGGTCCACGTCGGAGGCGAAGGCGGCGACCAGGGCGACCTTCTGGCGGTTGCCCTTGGAGTACGTGCGTCCCTTCTTCGTCGGGTCGAGTTCGAACCGCTCGACGAGGTCCGCGCGCCGCGTTCTGTCGAGCCCGCCGCGCAGCCGCCCGTAGAGGTCGATGACCTCGCCGCCGCTCAGGTTCCGCCACAGGGTGACGTCGCCGGGGACGTAGGCGACCCGGCGGTGCAGTTCGACCGCGTCGGCCCAGGGGTCCATGCCCAGCAGCTGGGCGGCGCCGGAGTCGGCGCGCAGCAGCCCGAGGAGGACGCGGATGGTGGTGGACTTCCCGGAGCCGTTGGGGCCGAGGAAGCCGTGCACCTCGCCTGTCTCGACCTCCAGGTCGAGGCCGTCCAGCGCGCGGGTCCTGCCGAACGACTTGTGCAGGTCCGCGACAGTGATCGCCTTCGTCATGCTTCAGAAGCTACGGTACATTCACAAAATTGTGAAGTTAAGGAAACGTATAAACTCGGCAGCGGACGTGGGGGAGGAGCGACGTGGCGAGGAAGCAGGGGAGATGATCCGGACATGACGCGACAGAGCGAGGCCGCCGATCGGGCCGGACAAGCCCCCGAGCCCGTCGAACACACGGAGGCCGCGGCCGGTGCGCGCAACGAGGAGGCCGTCTCGCGGTTCGTGGAGCGCTTCGCCTCCCAGCTCGTCGAGGCCGGGATGCCGCGGATGCCCGCCCGGGTCTTCGCGGCTCTGCTGGCCTCCGACTCCGGCGTGCTCACCTCCGCCGAGCTCGGCGAACAGCTCCGGATCAGCCCGGCCGCGGTCTCCGGCGCCGTGCGCTATCTGGCGCAGCAGCACATGGTCTCCCGCGAGCGCGAGCCCGGCTCGCGCCGCGACCGCTACCGCGTGCACAGCAACCAGTGGTACGAGGCTCTCACCAACCGGGACTCGGTGATGAGGCGCTGGGAGGACGCCCTGCGCGAGGGCGTCGCCAGCCTCGGCCCCGACACCGCGGCGGGCCGCCGGCTGGCCGAGACCCTCGCGTTCTTCGACTTCGTCCAGAACGAACTGGCCGACATGATGGAGCGCTGGCGGGTCCACAGGGAGAAGCTTTTCGGCTCGGGCTGAAGCCTCACCCGCTGTGGGCAGCTGTCACCGACCCGCGGGGCACCGTAAGCGTCCACGCCCGGGGCAGGACCGTCCACGTACGCGTCCGTACGGGCCCCGCCACCACCGCATCCGCGCGATAGCGGAAATCCGCCCCGGACACGGTGATGCTCCGCCCCACCGCGTGCAGGGGGGTGGCCTCCGCCCCCACCGACGAAGGGCGCACCTCGATGCGGGCCCGTCCCGCGCTGGCCGGCGCGACCGAGACCGCCTCGACCGGCTGGTCGAGGTCGATCAGCGTGACGCCGTCCACCTCGATCCTCAACCGCGCGGGCACCACCGCACGCCCCGGCGGCGAAGCGGCCCTCGGCGGCCGGACCGCCAGGGTGCGGACGAGCGACTGGCAGGTCGACAGCAGCCAGTGCCCGGCATGCCCGGTGGACCCGAGGCCGCCACGGCCGGAGGGCCCGGCCTCGCCGGACTCCCCGCCGTCGCCTGCTCCGCCCGCCCCGCCGGGCCACCCGGGCATCCCGAAGCCCGAGCTGCCGGACGTCGAGCTGCCGGACCCCGAGCCGTCGGGCCTTCCGGCCCCGCCGAGTCCCGTGGAACCTCCCGGCCCGCTGCTCTCCGGCCTCCCTGGCGCACCGGACCGCCCCAGCACCGCGAAGCCCCCGGATCCGCCGAACCGCCCGGCCCACCCGGACCCGGCCCCCGCGGCTCCCTCGCCGTCATCCGATGCCGTCGGCTCAGGACCCCCGCCGACCGGAGGGATCCGCAGATCCCCGATCACGACCCCGTCCCGGTCGTCGACCAGCAGATCCAGCCGCCGCTCGACGCCCTCCAGCACGGCCCGCGCCGCCGCCACCGCGTCCGTGGGCACCCCGAGGGTCTCCGCCAGCGACAGCGAGGTGCCCACCGGCACCAGCGACAGTACGGCCGAGGCCAGCTCCCGCTCGCGGTGCAGCAGGGTCACCGCACGCGCCAGGGCTCGGTCGTCGCCGATCACCACGGGCCGCCGGGACCCTCGCCGGGCAAGAGCTCTCGCGAATTCCTCGGGCCCGTCCGGCAGGCAGACTTTCGTCGTCGCACCCGCGCTGAGCACGTCTTTCGCAATCCGTACCGACTCGCCATCGCTGCGCCGGGCCACTGGATCGATGACCACCAGCAGCTGGTCGGAAGCCGCCACCTCTGTCCTGCCTCACTTCCTCGGGTAGCATCTTGGTGCAAGAGCCCCTTGCGCTATTGCGCCAGGGGCTTCGTCTATTCCGGGGCACACCGGTACGGGCGGCTTCGGCCCCCTGACCCTGGACATGCCCCGCCCGGAAGGGGTGTACGCCTGTGCCCGCACTTGTGCTGCTCGGTGCTCAGTGGGGTGACGAAGGCAAGGGAAAGGCCACCGACCTGCTCGGTGGATCCGTGGACTATGTGGTGCGCTACCAGGGTGGTAACAACGCCGGCCACACGGTGGTCGTAGGTGACCAGAAGTATGCACTCCACCTCCTCCCTTCCGGAATCCTCTCCCCGGGCTGCGTCCCGGTCATCGGCAACGGTGTCGTCATCGACCCGTCGGTCCTGCTCTCCGAGCTGAGCGGTCTGAACGAGCGCGGTGTCGACACGTCGAAGCTGCTGATCAGCGGTAACGCACACGTCATCACGCCGTACAACGTCACGGTCGACAAGGTGACGGAACGGTTCCTCGGGAAGCGGAAGATCGGCACCACCGGCCGCGGCATCGGCCCGACGTACTCCGACAAGATCAACCGCGTCGGCATCCGCGTCCAGGACCTGTACGACGAGTCGATCCTGCAGCAGAAGGTCGAGGCGGCCCTCGACGTCAAGAACCAGCTGCTCACCAAGCTCTACAACCGCCGCGCGATCGCCGTGGACCAGGTCGTCGAGGAGCTGCTCGGCTACGCCTCCCAGATCGAGGGCTACGTCGCCGACACGACGCTGATCCTCAACGACGCCCTCGACCAGGACAAGGTCGTCCTCTTCGAAGGCGGCCAGGGCACGCTGCTGGACATCGACCACGGCACGTACCCCTTCGTCACCTCCTCGAACCCGACCGCGGGCGGCGCCTGCACCGGCACCGGCGTGGGCCCGACGAAGATCAGCCGGGTCATCGGCATCCTCAAGGCCTACACGACGCGCGTCGGCGCGGGCCCGTTCCCCACCGAGCTCTTCGACGCGGACGGTGAGGCGCTGCGCCGCATCGGCGGCGAGCGCGGCGTGACCACGGGCCGCGACCGCCGCTGCGGCTGGTTCGACGCGGTCATCGCGCGCTACGCGACCCGTGTGAACGGCCTGACGGACTTCTTCCTCACCAAGCTGGACGTCCTGACCGGCTGGGAGCAGATCCCGGTCTGCGTCGCGTACGAGATCGACGGCAAGCGCGTCGAGGAGCTGCCGTACTCGCAGTCCGACTTCCACCACGCGAAGCCGGTCTACGAGACGCTGCCGGGCTGGTCCGAGGACATCACCGGCGCCAAGTCGTTCTCCGACCTGCCGAAGAACGCCCAGGCGTACGTCAAGGCGCTGGAGGAGATGTCCGGCGCCCCGATCTCCGCGATCGGCGTCGGCCCCGGCCGCGACGAGACGATCCAGATCAACTCGTTCCTGTAGCAACACCGCACGGCGGCCGTCCCGACGAGGGGCGGCCGCCGTCGTCGTGCCGTCGGTGTCTCGGGCCTTCACATCGACGGGGCCAGGCGCCAGCCGGCCCGGCGGCCCAAGGGTGGCCCGTGGTTCATCCGCGCCCTCGCCGCGCGACCGCGTCGGTGGCCGTGACCCGGCCGTGGCGGGCCTACTTCGCGCTGATCGCCAAGGCCATGCGGTGGGGGCTGTTCGGACGTTCCCGGCAGCAGATGGTCGCTTCGCTGCGGGAGCGCGCGGAACCGAGGCCGCCGACGAGAAGCAAGCCATCGCCTCCAACGAGTCGTTTGGAGGGTGGACGAAGATCTTCACCGATCCCCGTCTCTGCGCGGCCATCGTTACGGCTGATCAGCCACCAAGCAGCCGCGCCAGCGGCTCGCGGATGTCCGCAGGATGCAGGTTCAGTTCGTCGAAAGCATCGACCGTCACCCACATGAGTTCATAACTGTCCTCTGGACCATGCGCTTCGGCTTCGTCGCCGGACAGAACAGCGCTGCCCCGGACATCCCTCACGAGGTAATAGCTGGCTGGCCGACCGTTGTGTCGGCCAGTCCACACCAGTCGATCGATCCGAGCATCGAGCGTCGTCTCCTCCCGAAGCTCCCGCAATGCCGCGTCTGTGGCGCTCTCGCCGTCCTCAACATGCCCACCCGGCAGCACCGCGTAGTGATGTCCGGGACACTTCGGCCCACTCCAGCCACTGTCTTCGCACATCACGCAATCCGCAGACGTCTCCTTCCTGAGGAAGCGCTTGATGACCAACGCTCGCTGTCCGTCAACGACAACAGCAACTGCCCTGGGAATCAGCACCCCTCGATGATGGCAGTCCACACATACATCCAGGCTGTCGACAACGCATCGGCGACTCCAGAGTGCTGTCTTTTCTCGTCCTTGCCGAACGGGCCCGACTGGCGGGCGGCGAACTCGACGCCGGCTCCGTCGGCGGTGGGTTCCGGGTCTATGTCTGGCTACCCTGACCTGCGGCAGAGACCGCGTCCGCCGTAGGCCAGGGGTGGGGAAGGCAAGCACAGGTGATCCGCGCCCTGCTCGTCGACGACGACGCGATCGTGCGGGCCGGGTTGCGCCTGATGCTTGGTGGAGCCGCGGACATCGAGGTGGTCGCGGCGATCACGTACGGGTCCGCCGAGGTGCCCGCCCTGGTCGCCGCGCACCGGCCCGATCTGGTGCCGATGCGTACGAGCTGCGCGCGCTGCGCTTCGGCGCGGCGGGACGGTGGTCGCCGGGGATCCGGAGGCTGTTGCCGCCCGGGCCCGGCTGGCCCTACTGCGGGAGCGGGAGCGGGAGCGGGAGCGGGAAGTGGCCCAGGCCGTCGGGTGCGGCCTGTCCAACGCGCAGATCGCACGGGAGCTGCATCTGGTGCTGCCCACGGCGAAGACACACGTGTCACGGATCCTGGCAATTGGCACAGGCTGGGCCGATGTTCAGGCAGCAGTGCAGGGCCGAACTCAGCCGTATGTCGAGTGATGCCCGATCGGTGGGTTCGTGGGACGGAGGCGGGACGAGCGCGAACGGAGCAGCGACGGTGAACAGGGCCTCGGCCAAGGCCTTGCGATCGGGGCCCACGTACAGAATTTCGAGGCGGCTCAGGAGCCAGTTCAATGCCCGGTGGTGCAGCGACGTATCCCGTCTTGCCAGAGCGGCGAGGGTGAGGTCGGGGCTCGTCCGGGCGGTCGCGCGGGTCACGGGGTGCTCGCGTAGCAGGCGGGTTGCGCGCACGATCTGCGCCACCAGCAGACAAGGCGGCGGCATCGCATCGTCCACCTCACGCGCCAGGTACAAGAGGCGCTCCAATTCCATCGCGCAGGCATCCTGGAACAGGGCCTCTGGGCTCGGCCAGTTCCGGTAGAGGAACTGGCGGTTGGTGGCGGCCAGCCGCGCGACCTGCGCGAGGGGCGCCCGTCGCGGCCCGTGGTCGGCCAGGGTGTCGAGCACCGCTCGGTACACGGTTCCCGTCCCTGGTGGTGCGTGGCTGCTCATGAAGGCAGCCTGCCCTGAGCGGGCGGGGACGGGACACCTACTCGCAGGAATGTGACACTTGGGGTGGTGGTGTCACGTTGTGGCGACGTGGTGGTCAGGGGAGCCAGCTGAGGAATGCCGCCCAGGCCGCGGAGTTCACGGCGAGGGATGCTGACGCCGGGTCCTTGGAGTCGCGGATGTGGACGGCGCTCGGGGGCGACTGGCGGGCCGGGGCCTGGAAGGCGACTTCGACGCAGTTGCCGCCGCCGCTGTCGCTGTAGCGTGCCGGTCATCGTTCTTCTCCTGCCAACGCCCTGGTCCTCGATCTCCATGTAGACGACGTGCTGGTGGTCCACGGTCTCGACGAGCTTCATGGCGCCGCGGTCGCCGGCGTGCGTTCCGCGCAGCCCGCGCTCCAGGGGCAGCACCTGCACGCAGACGTTGTCCCGCCCGGCGTCCTCGGCGAGCGAGCGCAGCTGTCCGCGCAGGATCTCCCAGCTGCCGAACGGCCGCCGCAGCACGCTCTCTTCGAGGATCAGTTCGATCAACGGCGCCGGATCGCGGTTGAAGAGCGCCCTGCGGGCCAGCCGCGCCTCGACCAGCTCCTCGCGCTTCTGCTCGGACACCGGCGGATATCCTCCGCCGATCAACGCCCGTGCGTACTCCTCGGTCTGGAACAGGCCGTCGACCACCAGCGTCTCGTACGAGGAGAGCGTGACCGCCCCGGCCTCCAGCTCCGAGAAACCTCGGAAGCGTGCCGGGTACTTCTCCAGCAGCATCCACTTGCGTGCCTTCTGGAAGACGCCCAACCCGCCCCCGATCGCCTCCTCCAACTTCACCAGCATCTGATCACTCGCAGGCTGCGCGCACGTCTCCATCGCGCTGATCGCTGATGCCGTGTACCCGACCTTCTTGCCCAGCTGCTCCTGGGACAGCTGCTCCTGCTCGCGCAGCGCCTTCGCCAGGGCGGCGACCACATGGGCCGTACCGCCTGCCTCCGCCTTGTTCTCCGCCCGCGCCATCGCGGTCACCCCCGAACTCAACCGGCCTCAACTGGCCGCAGGCAGTGTCCGACCGTGGCTGACCTGCGACTCAGGGGCATAGAGAACGCTAGCCATGCCTACGCAAACTGTCCCCATGAATACGCAAAGTGACGACGTAAACCTCGACTGGGTCCCTTCCTCCGGCATCCAACTCCGCAAAGCAGGCGTCCGGTTCGATGCCGTGCGCGTGGACGGAGACACCGGCCGCGCGCTCGCGGACCGTCTCGCGCGGATGACCGGCGGGGTGCCCGGCCCCGTCATCGAGGAGGCGAACGGGCGCCGGGCGGTGTACTTCCTGGTGCCCGTCGGCAGTACCTCCCACCGCGCATGGCCCGACGGCGTTACGCGGCTCACCGCGGGGCCGGATCGCGTCTCCTACGTCCCCGTGCCCGCCCTTGACGGATTCACCTGGCCGCTGAGCTGGCGTTACCGGCCCAGCGGCGACGGCCATCTCACTCCTGGCACCGGAGTCACTCCTCACCGCAGATCCGCAGCCCCTCCGGCGTCGCGCACGGCAGGTGGCCGTGGGTGCGGATGACGTCCTGGCCGCTGCCCCGGCTCATATAGGTGAGGAAGCTGGAGGCGAGGGAGTCGGCGGGCGGCTGGCCGTAGGTGTAGGCGTACTCGATCTCGCGGTACGGATAGCCGTCGCGGTCGCCGTGTTCGAGGGCGTCGAGGGACGGCTCCCGGTTGTCGAGCTTCAGGCGGTGCAGGCCCTTGAGGCTGGTGGCGGCGCGCAGCTCGCTGTAGCCGATGGCGCCGGGGACCTTGGCCACCGTCTCCAGCACCTGGTCGGTGTTGTCGAGTTCGCAGCGGGCGACGGGGGCGTCCGGGGTGTCCTTCTTGACGCAGTCGAGCGAGGTGTTGGCGAGTTCGCCGGCCTTGAGGACGCGGCGCTGGAAGACCTGCCGGGTGCCGGAGTTCGCGTCGCGGCTGACCAGGCGTACGGGCAGGTCGGGGCCGCCGAGCTGCTTCCAGTTGCGGATCTCGCCGCGGTAGATGCGGCGTACGTCGGAGACCTTGAGGTTCTTCAGCGGGACGTCGTCGTTCAGGACGAGGGCGAAGACCGAGACGGCGATCCGGCTCTCGCGCAGCTGCGGATAGCCGCTCGGCTTCGGGCCGTCGGAGAGGGTGATGATCGCCGGGGAGCCGCCCTTGGCGTCGGCGCCCGCGTCGGCGAGAGCCCGGATCCCCTCCATGCTGCCGTGAGTGTCGACCGTGACGGTGGGGTGCGCCGTCGCGCAGTCCTTCTCGTACTTGTCGGCGAGTTCCTCGAGCACGGGGGCGAAGGCCGTGGAGCCCATGATTCTCAGCTCGCCCTTGGCGCAGCCCATCGGGGGCCGTGAGTCGTCGCGCGCGACGATGATGCCGGCGAGGACGACGACGCAGACGGTGAGCAGCACGGTGATGACGCGGGCCGCGCGGCTGAACAGCGGAGGCTTGTCGTCCGGTGTGGTGGACCGGTTGACCTTGACATCGCCCTCCTTGATCCCGCCCTCGATGTTGACCGCGCGCCCGACGCCGCCGCCGGAGAGCACGCACAGCAGTTTGTAGTGCTCGCCCCTGTTGAGCGGGACGCGGGGGATGCAGAGGGTGGCGCCGTTGTAGCCGAAGCCCGCGGCCTCGGTGAAATGGCCCATCAGGTGGCGGGAGGTCCGGGGCACGCTGACGACGGCGCCCCGGATGGTCCGCTCGGCGAAGACCGCTTCGAGGCCGTGCACTTCGCGCCGGGTGTAGTCGCTCTCGTCGATGCTCTGCGAGCCGTCGTTCTCGATCCGCAGGAGGACGAGCGTGGCGTCCTCCATGCCGGGGGCCTCCGCGAACCAGCCGAGGCGTACGTTCGCCCCGCCGTCGTGTCCGTCCCGGCCTATCGGGGTGTCGAGCTGCACGCGGTAGCCGATGCGTCTGCGGCGGGGCACGCGTCGCTCGTACCAGAGCACGCCGACCGAGGTCAGGACACCGAGCGCAGCGGTGCCGACAGCCACGACGTTCTCGGCGCTGAGCCACTCCACGACGTCCCCCCGCCCCCTCGTCGCCGGTTGCCGGCTCTTCGGTGCGGTCACCGTACGGTGCGCCGGCCAGGGGCGGAACGCCTGTTCTGAATGGTCGTCAGATGTTCTTCCGGAGTTCAACGAGGGCGGTCAGCCCGCCTTCGTGTACGTCAACTGCTCGCCCGTGTCCGCGTTCACGCGCCGGAGGCGGCCGTCCGGCAGGATCGTGAGGGTGGTGGCGGCGCCCGGCATGCAGGAGGACGCCGGTTCGCCGGCGGTCACCGTCGACGGGCCGATACGGAGAGATCCGTCGCCGGACGGGGCGGAGGCGAGCTCGGCCCGGAACACGCAGTGGTACGTTCCGCCGCCCTCGGCAGGCCCGTCCGCGGTCAGCGAGAGCACGGTGTCGCCGACCTCGCCCTGCTGGATGACGAGGCGGCGGGTGCCCCGGCCGGCGGCGTTGTCGATGCTGCCGGTCCAGGAACCGAGGTACTTCTCGGGCACCGCCCCGTCCGCGGTCGGCGACGCCCCCGTCGTCCCGGAACTCCCGGAACTCCCGGAACTCCCGGAATCGGGCGTCCCGCTCGCCTCGGGCGTCCGCGACCCCGGATCCGCCGGTCCGCTGGAGGAAGCCGACGGCTTGGCGTCGGCTCCGGCGAACGGGTCCCCGTCGCCCTTCATCACCGCATAGACGGATCCGCCGGCCCCGACCGCCACGACGAGAGCGGCCGCGACCAGGGCGATCGTCGAGCGACGGCTCCTGGGCGGGGGCTCGTACCCGCCGCCGGGTCCACCGGCGGCGGGCCCGTACGGAGGCGGGGTGCTGCCCGGTCCGTACGGGGAGGCGGCGCCCGGTCCGTACAGGGGCGTGGGCGCGGTACCGCCCGGCCCGTACGGGGATGGGGCGGCGCCCGGTCCGTACGGGGGCGTGGCACCGCCGTACCCGCCCGGCTGCGGATAGCCGTAGGCCGACGGGTGGGGCTGGGAGTGACCCTGCGGATAGCCGTACCCGGGCGCACCGTCGTGGCCCGCGGGCCGCGGGGCGGGGAGGGGCGCGGAGCCGGAGGGCTGCGTGGGGAGGCGGTCGGCCGCGGCCTGCCCGGGGATGGCCGGCGCCGCCCCCTGGGCTTCGGCAGGCCCGGATTCCCGGGCCGCGGCCGCCGCGGAACCGTGCCGCCCCGCCTCAGCAGGACTCGTCCCGGCCGGACCCGCCTCTGCAGGACCCGCCTCAGCATGACCCGCCCCCGCCGGCCCCGCTCCCGCGGCCGTCGCCCCGTCCGGATTCTCCGTCTCCAGCAACTGCACCGCATGCCGCCCCAGTTGGGCGACCAGCGTGCTCGGCAGCCACGGATCGCGGGCGCGGCCGTCGCCGACCGTGTCCTGCGCACCGGTGCGTTGCAGGATGTCGTCGAGCGACGGACGGGCGGCCGGGTCCTTGCGGAGGCAGTCGCGCACCAGGTCGGTGAGGTTCTCGGGGAGCCGGTCCAGGTCCGGTTCCTCCTGGGCGATACGGAACATCAGCGCGTGCACACCGCTGTCGGCCGCGCCGAAGGGCAGCTGTCCCGTCGCCGCGTAGGCCAGCACGGAGCCGAGGCAGAACACGTCGCACGCCGGGGTGATCCGGTCGCCCCGCACCTGCTCGGGAGCCATGAACCCGGGGGAGCCGACCAGTGCGCCGGTCCGCGTCAGGCCTCCGTCCGTCACGGTCTGCATCGCCCGCGCTATGCCGAAGTCGATGACGCGCGGCCCGTCGATGGTCACCAGGACGTTGGACGGCTTGAGGTCCCGGTGGATGAGGCCCGCCGCGTGGATGTCCTTCAGCGCGTGCGCAAGACCGGCCGCAAGAATCCGAACGGAACGTTCCGGCAGCGCGCCGTGGTCCTGGGACACGACCGTCCCCAGGGCGGGCCCGGGGACATACCCCGTGGCCACCCACGGAATCGCCGCCTCGGTGTCCGCGTCGAGCACCGGCGCCGTCCACTTGCCGCCGACCCGCCGCGCGGCCTCGACCTCGAGCCGGAAGCGGTTCCTGAACTCCTCCTGCTCGGCGAGTTCCCGGCGGACCAGCTTGACCGCGACCGTGCGCCCCCGGTCCGAGCGGGCCAGATAGACCTGGCCCATGCCTCCCGCGCCGAGCCGCGCCAGCAGCCGGTACGCCCCGATTCCGTGCGGATCCCCCGGCCCCAGCTTCTCCAGCGCCACGGCTCCCCTCCCCCGTACGTGCTCCCCAAGCACATGCACCCGTACATGCAGCAGCAGACCGAGAATAGTGCGGGCCCCGGCGCGAGGAGCAGTGCCGCGCCAGGCCCGGCGCGCTGTCGGCGAAAGCCGTGCCGTGCCAGGCCCGACACACTGTCGCGGAAAGCGCCGGACCGGGGGACAGTACGCCGATACCGGGTAGGTGCCCGCCACACCTACGCTCGCCGCCATGACGTCTCAGACCTCTTCCCAGGCCGGCGCCGCCGTGAAGGCCGCGGACCGCGCGCACGTCTTCCACTCCTGGTCAGCGCAGGAGCTCATCGACCCGCTCGCCGTCGCCGGAGCCGAGGGGTCGTACTTCTGGGACTACGAAGGCAACCGCTACCTGGACTTCACCAGCGGCCTCGTCTTCACGAACATCGGGCATCAGCACCCGAAGGTCGTCGCCGCCATTCAGGAGCAGGCCGGCAAGCTCGCCACCTTCGCGCCCGGCTTCGCCGTCGAGTCGCGCTCGGAGGCCGCACGCCTCATAGCCGAGCGGACCCCCGGCGACCTCGACAAGATCTTCTTCACCAACGGCGGCGCGGAGGCCGTGGAGAACGCCGTCCGTATGGCCCGTCTGCACACGGGCCGCCACAAGGTCCTCAGCGCGTACCGCTCCTACCACGGCGCCACCTCGACGGCGATCAACGTCACGGGCGACCCGCGCCGCTGGCCGTCCGACCACGGCTCGGCGGGCGTCGTGCACTTCTGGGCGCCCTTCCTCTACCGGTCGCCGTTCCACGCGGAGACCGAGGAGCAGGAGTGCGAGCGGGCGCTGCAGCACCTCGAGGACACCATCGCCTTCGAGGGCCCGGCGACGATCGCCGCGATCATCCTCGAAACGATCCCCGGCACGGCGGGGATCATGGTGCCGCCGCCGGGTTATCTCGCGGGCGTCCGCGAGATCTGCGACCGGTACGGCATCGTCTTCGTCCTGGACGAGGTGATGGCGGGCTTCGGCCGTACGGGCACGTGGTTCGCGGCCGAGCACTTCGACGTGACCCCGGACCTGATCACGTTCGCCAAGGGCGTCAACTCGGGATACGTGCCCCTCGGCGGCGTCGCGATCTCGGGCGCCATCGCCGAGACGTTCGCCCGCAGGCCGTACCCGGGCGGGCTCACGTACTCCGGCCACCCGCTGGCCTGCGCGGCCGCCGTCGCAACGATCAACGTCATGGCGGAGGAGGGCGTCGTGGAGCACGCGGCGCACATCGGCGCGACCGTGCTCGGGCCCGGCCTGCGCGAGCTCGCCGAGCGCCACCCGAGCGTCGGCGAGGTGCGCGGCCTGGGTGCGTTCTGGGCCGTGGAACTGGTACGGAATCAGGAGACGCGGGAGCCGCTGGTGCCGTACAACGCGGCGGGGGAGGCCAACGCCCCCATGGCGGCGTTCGCCGCCGCCGCGAAGAAGCACGGGCTGTGGCCTTTCCTCAATATGAACCGGACCCACGTCGTGCCGCCGTGCACCGTCTCGGAGGCCGAGGCGAAGGAGGGGCTGGCGGCGCTGGACGCTGCGCTGGCTGTGGCGGACGAGTACACGGGCTGAGCGGGGTCGCTGGTGGGGGTGGGCTACGCCCAGGTACGACGGCGAGGGGCGCCGTACGACGTGGGTTGTGCCCACCTGTTCCGCCCTGCGGAACGATTGCCCACAACAGACCGGTGCACGGCACACCGATCCGCGTAGGCTGAGCTGCCGTAAGCGACACGGAGAGGGACCTCATCATGCGCGGCAGCGCCGTCACCCGCAGCACTCTGCGACAGCAGATAGCCGACGCGCTCCGTGACGAGGTACTCGCAGGCCGTCTCAAGCCGGGCCAGGAGTTCACCGTCAAGGAGATCGCCGAGCAGTACGGCGTCTCGGCGACCCCGGTCCGCGAGGCCCTCGTCGACCTCTCCGCACAGGGCCTGCTGGACGCCGTCCAGCACCGCGGATTCTGCGTCCACGAGTTCTCGCTGGCCGACTACCGCAGCCTCGTCGAGGCACGCGCACTCCTCGCCGACGCGATGTTCCGCGACATCGACGCCATACGCCTGCGCCGCGAGGCGACCTCACCGCCCCCGGGCGAGCCCAGCGCTCACGTCCGGGGGCGGGACGCCATCGCCGCCACGTTCATCGCCGTACGCCGCCGAGGCGAGGAGGCCCGGCGCGCCGCGGTCGCGGGTGACCTGATCGTCCTGATCGGTTACGACATCCGCTTCTGGCGCGAGCTCGCCGCGCTCTTCGGCAACCCGTATCTCTCCGACTTCTCGAACCACCTGCTCGTCCAGTCCTGGGCCTGCGCGGTCGGCCCGCTGCGCCGCGTAGGCGATCTCAAAGGGCTGCTGTGGTCCGGCCACACCGACCTCATCGACGCGTTCCTGCGCCGCGACAGAAGCGGCGCGTTCTCGATCGTGGCCGGGTACCACGAGCACTCCCTCGCCCTCATCGAGCGGCTTGCGGCCGGTTGAGCGACGGCCCGGCAGGACCGGCAGGAGTGGGCCGACGGTCGCTGGATATGGGATCTGCAGCAGGGCAGCTGAGGGACGGACTCCGGCACTACGCTGCCCTGACCACCGTGAAGTGCTATGCGAGGAGCTCCCTTGGCCTGTGACCTCTGGCTGGTCCCGCTCGTCGACGTGCTGTGCCACAGCACCGACAACCCGTTCGCCGAGGAACTCGCGACCTACGACAAGGCGCTGGGCGAGGCCGGACTGCCGCCGGTCCCGGTCTACGCGTACATGCCGGGTCTGTCCGGGGACGTGGCTCCCGTGGCCGGCTTCGACTACGACGCGCTGCACTTCCTGCGCCGCGCGTACCTGCTGCAGATCTGCGGGCTGGCCGTCACCCCCGTCGACGAGCTGGGCGGCGACTACGAGCAGCTGCTGGAGATGTTCGAGTCGACGGCACAGCAGTCCCACCTGGTGTGGCACTACGACCACGCGGGGGCCTATGTCCCCGTGGACTTCCCCGCACCCCTGACCAACGACGAGCTGCTGGCCGGGGGCGGTCCGCTGGGCTCCTCGCACGCGCTCCTGCGGGAGCTGGAGTACGTGGCGCCCTCGATAGGCATCGACCCCGCCAACCCTCCGGCGGCCCCGCTTCCGCCTGCGGCGCCCACGGCCCTGGAGGAACCGGCGGCGCCACCTCCCCACGACGACAGCCCCTTCGCACGGGAACGCCATGTGTGGCTGGGCCTCCACGCGGCCGCGACGCGAAGCCTCGCCCAGGGCTCCATGATCGTCTTCAGCTGACAGCGGCTCGTGCCGGCCCGGGACGGCCCAGGCGTCCGGCCCAGGGGTTCCCCGGAGGGGAACCCCTCACCGCGGCTCCGGCGGCCGCTGCCGCGGCATGTTCGGCCGGGCCCCCGGCCCGACCGGCGCCCCGAGAAGCCGCCCCGGCGGCGGCCCCTCGGGCACCCGCGCCCCACCATCCCCACCAGCACCAAAACCCTGCAGCCCGAGCGGCGCTCCCCCCGACCGGAACTGCAGCATCCAGTCCGCGGTCTCGGCCCGCACCAGCTCCGTCAGATCCTCCGAGAACCGCCGCAGCACCCCGAGGCACCGCTCGGCCGCCTCCCCGGCCGTCCCCTCGGTGGGTCCCAGCACCTCCCGTACGCACTCCGACGCCCAGTCGAACTGCAGAACCTGCAGCCGCCGCAGCACGGCCTGCGCCGTGGCCACGTCCCGCATCCACCCGGAGGTCAGCCCGAAATACCGGTCGCCCAGGGCGCACGCCAGCGCGAGCAGCAGGGCCAGACACCCCCAGGGCGCCACCCCGCCGACCACCCGCGTCAGATCGAGCACCGGCAGCGCGGCCCCGGCAACGGCGCCCAGCGCCGTCCCGGCCCGCAGCGCCCGCGCACCGCGCCGCTTCCAGGCCCGGTCCGCCAGATACCACTCGGCCGTGCTCAGCGCGCCCCGCTCCACCCAGCGGTACAGCTCGTCGAGCCGCTCGGCCGGCTCACCCCAGTCGCCGAGCGGTAACGACCGCCCCGCCAGGTCGTTCCCCCGGGAACCTCCACCCTCCCCGCGTCCGGAACCTCCACGCTCGCCCCGCCCCACCTGGGGCGGCCCCTCGGACTGCATCTCCGGCTGGCTCACCCGGCACTCCCTACCTGCTGCTTCTGCTGGCTTCTGCTGCAGTACGTGATGAACGTGCGATGAATGTGCGGCGCCTGGTGCTGAAGCGCGGCACCTTCCTACCGCCCAATGGGTGGGCATGAGGTGTGTTTCGAGGTCTTTCCGCCCGGAAGGGGGGCTTGATCAGATATAGGGGCCTGTGCCGCGTCACTCGAACGAGTGCTGGAGCGCACGCCACCCTGACCACGTAGGCTCGTGCCAGGTGCAGAACCGCAGTGACCCGGCAAGAACCCAGGCGTACTTTCCAGTCCCAGCCAGTCCCAGGAGCTGATCGTGATCCCCGGTGGTGGCCAGCCCAACATGCAGCAGCTGCTGCAGCAGGCCCAGAAGATGCAGCAGGACCTCGCCCAGGCCCAGGAGGAGCTCGCGGCGACGGAGGTCGACGGCCAGGCAGGCGGCGGCCTCGTGAAGGCGACGGTGACCGGCTCCGGCGAGCTGCGCGCCCTCGAGATCGACCCGAAGGCCGTGGACCCGGAGGACACCGAGACCCTCGCCGACCTGATCGTCGCGGCGGTCCAGGCGGCGAACGAGAACGCACAGGCGCTGCAGCAGCAGAAGCTGGGCCCGCTGGCCCAGGGCCTCGGCGGCGGCAGCGGTATCCCGGGCCTTCCCTTCTAGGACAACGCGCGGCCAACTACCGTACGTACCAAGGAAGCGAAGTCCGGTACGTATGGACGGTACGTAGAAGACAGTACGAAGAACGAGGAAGGCAGTCCGTTGTACGAAGGCGTGGTTCAGGACCTCATCGACGAGCTGGGCAGGCTGCCCGGCGTCGGTCCCAAGAGCGCGCAGCGGATCGCCTTCCACATCCTGCAGGCGGAGCCCACGGACGTGCGCCGGCTGGCCCAGGCGCTCCTCGAGGTGAAGGCCAAGGTCCGCTTCTGCGCGGTCTGCGGCAACGTCGCCCAGGAGGAGCACTGCGGCATCTGCCGCGACCAGCGCCGCGACCCCGCCGTGATCTGCGTGGTCGAGGAGCCCAAGGACGTCGTGGCGATCGAGCGGACCCGGGAGTTCCGCGGCCGCTACCACGTCCTGGGCGGCGCGATCAGCCCGATCGAGGGCGTGGGCCCCGACGACCTGCGGATCCGGGAGTTGCTGGCCCGTCTCGCCGACGGCACGGTCACCGAGCTGATCCTGGCCACGGACCCGAATCTGGAGGGCGAGGCGACGGCCACGTACCTCGCGCGCATGATCAAGCCCATGGGCCTCAAGGTCACCCGTCTGGCCAGCGGACTCCCGGTGGGAGGCGATCTGGAATACGCGGACGAGGTCACTCTGGGCCGCGCTTTCGAGGGGAGACGACTCCTAGATGTCTGACGCCACGCTGAACACGGTCAAGAACGATCCGGGCGACTTCGCCGTCCAGATCTCCGACCAGGTCGGCAGCTTCCTCGTCGCCGTCGACGAGGTCGCGAAGGGCGACGAGCCGGACTCGGCCGTGCCCTTCCTGCTGCTGGAGGTGTCCCAGCTCCTCCTGGCGGGCGGCAGGCTGGGCGCGCACGAGGACTTCGTCCCGGAGGAGCGCTACGAGCCGGACCTCGGCCCGGAGCAGGACGTGGACGATCTGCGCGAGCGCCTCGCCGTCCTCCTCGACCCGGTCGACATCTACTCCGAGGTCTTCGACCCGTACGAGCCGCGGAAGGCACCGGTCGCCTGCCGGATCTCGGACGACCTGGCGGACGTCGTGGCGGACCTGCGCCACGGCATGGCCCACTACCGCGAGGGGCGCACCGTCGAGGCCCTGTGGTGGTGGCAGTTCTCCTACTTCTCCAACTGGGGCGCCACCGCCTCGGCCGCCCTGCGCGCCCTGCAGTCCCTGGTGGCCCACGTCCGGCTGAACCAGCCGCTGGAGGACCTGGACGGTCTCGACACCGACCAGGGCGTCGGCGACGACACGCTGGCGGAGGAGGCCGGCAGGGTCATGGCCAGGGAGATCGCCGGGCCGCTGGGCATGCGCGCGCGAACGGTCAAGTAGGCGCCGCGGTCCCGTCCGAGCGCCTCGCGGTCGTACGTCTGCCCGAATCATCAACCGTAGGCGTGGCTGATGATCATGTACGCCATGTCGTCGTCAACCTGACCTGACGTCCTGTCACGATTTGCCCGAAAGTCACCAAATCTTGGTATGGGGCCGTGAGCTTTTCATGTGCCCCATACATCACAGCAGGGGACGTTTTGGGCAAGCATCACAACCGCGTGCTCCGGCCATGCCGGACGCTGGCGCAGACGGCCACCAGAACGATGATCGTCGCCCTGGTGGGCGTGCTCCTGGCCCTGGCCGACCCCATGGCGGCGTTCGCGGTGTACAGGCCGACCCCCGTGTACACCGACCCGGCGGGCCTGTTCACCGAGGCCACGATCACCGGTACCGGCGTCGGCGCCACCGTCAACGGCTCCACCGCACCGTCCGGTTTCAACCCGCTCGACGGCTATCCCGCCACCATCCCCGACGGTTCAACCGTGCACGCCGCCGCGTACGCCGGGACGATCGTGGTCCAGGACCGGAACACCGGACGAACCGCCCTCACGTACTGCATCGACCTGTTCACCGACACCGAGACCGGGGTGAACTACGAACTCGGCGAGTGGAACGAGGCGAACGTCACGAACCTCGGCTACGTCGAGTACATCCTGCAGCACTACTACCCGACCACCGGCGAACCGTCCGGTGCCACCCTCACCCAGCGGGCGGCCGCGGTGCAGGCGGCCATCTGGTTCTTCACCGACAAGTACGTCCTGGCGACCACCGGCACCAGCGCCACGATCCGTACGTACACCGCGGCCATCGTCGCGGACGCCCTGGCCAACGGGCCGAGCGCGGAGCCGGCGGAACCGGAGCTGTCCGTCACGCCCGAGCAGATGCCGGCGCCGGCGACCGGCGAGATCGTCGGCCCGTTCACGGTCACGGCCGACGGCCCGTCGACGATCCGGATCACCGGCGTCGAGGTGTTCACCGACTCCGCGGGACGCAACCAGCTCCAGGACGGCGACACCGTGCAGCCCGGCACGCGCCTATGGGCCCGCAGCGTCTCGGACGACGACCCGCAGGGCTTCGTCCTCGAACGCCTCGCCAACGTCGTGGAGGGCAACGTCCTGCTCTACGACGGGACGAACGCGGGCCTGGACGAGGCCCAGACGCTCGTACTGGCGCAGGAGACCGAAATGGTGGTGCGGGCCGGCGCGGTGCTCCAGCCGTTCCCCGCAGGCGCGGTGGCGTTCAGGTTCCGCATCGACGGAGAAGCGGCGGGACTCCAGGCCGAGAAGGTGGTCGAGTTGGACTGCCGGGATCCGGAGTCCGGCCTCGACGAGCACCGCACGGTGACACTCGCGGCCGGCACGTCCGCCGGTGACCACTCACGGTCGCTCACCGGCATCCCGGCCGGAAGCGTGTGCACGATCACCGAGAGCTCGGACGGCGACAACGGCCTCGTCACCGCCACGGCGGACATCGAACCCTCCACCGTCACGATCAGCTCCGATGAGACCCAGCAGGTGTCCGTCACCAACACCTATGTGCGGGCGACCGGTTCGGTGAAGGTCGCCGTCACCATCGACGGCCCGGCAGCCGGGCGGCAGGGAACCAAGGTCCTCGACCTCGCCTGCGACGACCCGGACGGCGCGTTCGACCGGCAGTTCGTCGTCGACGCGCGGGCGGAGGCAGGCACCTACGACCAGCCGGTGGTGACGGGTATCCCGACGGGCACACACTGCACGGTGACCGAGCGGGACACGGGCGAGAACAACGAGGTGGCACTCGCCACCCCCGCACACATCGAACCGGCCACCGTCACGGTCACGGAAGGCGTGACCAGCACCATCTCCGTCACCAACACATACGTGCGGCGGGGCTCCCTCGCGCAGACCGGGTCGCCCGCACTGATGGCCCCCATGACCGTGACGAGCCTCGCGCTGGTACTGGCCGGCTGCACGCTCACCACGACCGCGACTGGAGTACGGCGCAGACGCACGCGCTAGCGGCGTGCGTCGCTCTCCGTGTCGTGAACGGACGTGGCTGTGGCCTGGAGGCGCGCCGTACAGCGCGCCTCCAGCCCACAGCCACGTCCGCCGAGCCGGCCAAGGCGGAGGCCGCGGGCGAGTGTGTGACCCGTCCCACTTTCCGAGTGCGCGGTCCCGGATGGGGCATGTGCCAGTCCGAGCAGCCGGAGCGCGGTCCCTGGAATCGAATGTCGATCCGTGTCGTGGGCGGGACATCTCACGATGCGATATCACAGGGGCGGAATTCGGCCGCTCGTTAGACTGAGTCGACCGCAGTCATGCGGGTCGACCGCATATACGCGATATATGCGGGACGAAACGGATTGAGCGAGGAGCGCACGTGGGCCTTGTCGTGCAGAAGTACGGAGGCTCCTCCGTAGCCGATGCCGAAGGCATCAAGCGCGTCGCCAAGCGGATCGTGGAAGCGAAGAAGAACGGCAACCAGGTGGTTGTGGTCGTTTCCGCGATGGGCGACACGACGGACGAGCTGATCGAACTCGCCGAGCAGGTATCTCCGATGCCTGCCGGGCGTGAATTCGACATGCTGCTGACCGCCGGAGAGCGGATCTCCATGGCCCTGCTGGCGATGGCGATCAAAAACCTGGGCCACGAGGCCCAGTCGTTCACCGGCAGCCAGGCAGGCGTCATCACCGACTCGGTCCACAACAAAGCGCGCATCATCGATGTCACGCCGGGCCGTATCAGGACGGCACTCGACGAGGGCAACATCGCCATCGTCGCCGGCTTCCAGGGCGTGTCCCAGGACAGCAAGGACATCACCACCCTGGGCCGCGGCGGCTCGGACACGACCGCCGTCGCCCTGGCCGCCGCCCTCGACGCCGAGGTCTGCGAGATCTACACCGACGTGGACGGCGTCTTCACCGCCGACCCGCGCGTGGTGAAGAAGGCTCGCAAGATCGACTGGATCTCGTTCGAGGACATGCTGGAGCTCGCCGCCTCCGGGTCGAAGGTGCTGCTGCACCGCTGCGTCGAGTACGCACGTCGTTACAACATCCCGATCCACGTCCGCTCGTCCTTCTCGGGACTGCAGGGCACCTGGGTCAGCAACGAACCGCAAGGGGACCAGAAGGTGGAGCAGGCCATCATTTCCGGTGTCGCTCATGACACCTCCGAGGCCAAGGTCACGGTCGTCGGCGTCCCGGACAAGCCGGGTGAGGCCGCCTCGATCTTCCGCGCGATCGCCGACGCGGAGATCAACATCGACATGGTCGTGCAGAACGTGTCGGCCGCGGCCACGGGCCTGACGGACATCTCCTTCACGCTGCCGAAGGCCGAGGGCCGCAAGGCCATCGACGCGCTGGAGCGGGCCAGGTCGATCATCGGCTTCGAGTCCCTGCGCTACGACGACCAGATCGGCAAGATCTCGCTGGTCGGCGCCGGGATGAAGACCAACCCGGGCGTCACGGCCGCGTTCTTCGAGGCGCTCAGCGCCGCGCAGGTCAACATCGAGCTGATCTCGACCTCCGAGATCCGCATCTCGGTCGTGACCCGCGCCGACGACGTCCCGGAGGCCGTGCGCGCCGTGCACACCGCGTTCGGGCTGGACTCCGACAGCGACGAGGCCGTTGTCTACGGCGGTACCGGGCGCTGACCTCCGCCCTCGGCTACACGGCCGCACAGAGGCGTACGACGATGACCGCCCGCAAGGGAGGGGTGCGGCTATGACCGGACGACCGACGCTCGCTGTCGTGGGAGCGACCGGGGCCGTCGGCACGGTCATGCTCCAGATCCTGTCCCAGCACGCGGACATCTGGGGCGAGATCCGACTCGTCGCCTCGCCGCGCTCGGCCGGCCGCAAGCTGGCCGTGCGCGGCGAGGAGGTCGAGGTCGTGGCCCTCGGCGAGGAGGCCTTCGAGGGCGTCGACATCGCCATGTTCGACGTACCTGACGAGGTCTCCGCGCAGTGGGCGCCCGTCGCCGCCGCCAAGGGCGCGGTCGTCGTGGACAACTCGGCCGCCTTCCGGATGGACCCGCAGGTGCCGCTCGTGGTGCCCGAGGTCAATCCGCACGCGGCGCGCGTGCGCCCGCGCGGCATCATCGCCAACCCCAACTGCACGACCCTTTCGATGATCGTGGCAGTGGGCGCGCTGCACGCCGAGTTCGGGCTGCGCGAGCTGGTCGTCTCCTCGTACCAGGCGGTGAGCGGCGCCGGGCGTGCGGGCATCGACACCCTGCGGGAGCAGCTGAAGCTCGTCGCCGGTACGGAGCTCGGGACGTCACCCGGCGACGTACGCCGGGCTGTCGGGGACGCCACCGGGCCGTTCCCCGAGCCGGTCGCGCTGAACGTCGTGCCCTGGGCCGGTTCGCTCCGGGACGACGGGTGGTCGTCGGAGGAGATGAAGGTGCGGGACGAGTCCCGCAAGATCCTCGGGCTGCCGGAGCTGAAGGTCGCCGTGACCTGCGTGCGCGTCCCCGTCGTCACCACGCACTCCCTGACCGTCCACGCCCGCTTCGAGGGCGAGGTCACCGTCGACAAGGCGCGCGAGATCATCGCGACGGCGCCCGGCGTCGTCCTGTTCGACGACCCGGCCGCCGGTGAGTTCCCCACACCCGCCGACGTGGTGGGGACCGACCCGACCTGGGTCGGCCGGGTGCGGCGCGCTCTCGACGATCCGACGGCGCTCGAACTCTTCGTGTGCGGCGACAATCTGCGCAAGGGCGCGGCGCTGAACACGGCGCAGATCGCCGAGCTGGTGGCTGCCGAGTTCATGGCGGCGTGAGGACGGGTAGCCCGCGGGCAGCCCTGTGTGCGGGTGCGGGCCCATCGGCCGACTGTCCGATATCCGGAATCTCCCTGGCCAAGGCCGGGATCGTTTGTCAGAATCGTTGAAGGTTTAAAGGGCTGTGAAAAAAGTCCAGACCGCTTGAACCGACCCCGGTCGGGATTCGAAGATTTCGCTCCCCGCCCCGTGCAACCGCGCACGGGGCGGGGAGCGTCTTTAGCGGTCGCCTGTCAGGGGCGCCTGGTGCTGCGGCGAACGCGGCGTAGAAAAAAGGGCATAGGGGAAGAGCTGGTACGCATGAGGGCAATTGACACACCGCCACAAGCGGTGCCCCCGGCACATCTGATGCCTGACGCGTACAACCCTGGCGGGGGGAGCCGTGTCCAACAAGCGTGGCAGAGGTACTCGACTTCACAGCGGTACGGGCGAGGGGCGCAGCCCTTCGGCCGCCCCGCCGACCCCGCATGCCCGGCCCGGCCGACGGCATGCCGGTGATCGCCCCCATGCCCCAGGCGCGGCCCGCCCGCATTCCGTCCCAGCGCGAGGGCGCTGACGAGATCACGGCCGCGGGCACGACAGTCGACCATCTCACCGAGACCTATCGCGCCCACTACCGGTCGCTCCTCGGACTGGCGGCGCTGCTCCTCGACGACACGGCCTCCTGCGAGGACGTCGTCCAGGAGGCGTTCATCCGCGTGCACTCCGCGCGCAAACGCGTCCGTGACCCGGAGAAGACCCTCGCGTATCTGCGGCAGACCGTGGTCAACCTCTCGCGGTCCGCGCTGCGCCGGCGCATCCTCGGGCTGAAGCTGCTCTCCAAGCCGATGCCCGACATGGCGAGCGCCGAGGAGGGTGCGTACGACCAGCTGGAGCGCGACGCGCTGATCACGGCCATGCGCGGCCTGCAGCGGCGCCAGCGCGAGGTCCTGGTGCTGCGCTACTTCGCGGACATGACCGAGGCGCAGGTCGCCGAGACCCTGGGCATATCGCTCGGTTCGGTGAAGGCGTACGGCTCCCGCGGCATCGCGGCCCTGCGCATCGCCATGGAGGCGCCCGCATGAGCGAGCAGTGGTGGCGGCCGGGCGGCGACGAGTCCGGGCGGGAGCGACCCGAACAGGCCGAGTGGTACGAGTACGAGCAACACGCTGGGAACGGAACTGTGAATCACGGCCCCGAAAGCTCCTACGACGGGCCGGACACCCCCCGCGACGGGTCTGACATGTCCTACGAGGGCGAGCTGGGCTCCGACGAGCTGGCCCTGCGCAGGATGCTGCAGCAGGCGGTCCAGGACATCGAGCCGACCGACGGTGCCCTCGACCATCTGCGGCATGCCGTGCCCGCGCGCCGTGCGCGCAAGCGCCAGGCCGTCGTCGGCATGGCCGCCGCGGCCCTCTTCGTCGGCACTGCCATCCCGGCACTCATCCATGTCTCGAACTCGGCAGGCTCCCCGGACACGACCTCCGTCGCCAGTAGCCGGGACTCGCAGGGCCAAGGGGACGGCGCGAGCCCGGACGGCAGTAAGAAGAGCGACGACAGCGGCTCGGGCGCGTCGAAGTCCCAGGGCAAGGGCAGCAAGGGCAAGAACGACCAGGACAAGGGCACGACGGGCAGCGCCACCGGCAGCTCGGACCCCGCAAGCACGGCGGCCGCGAGTTCGCCCGCCTGCGGCGCGAACGAACTGGGCAGCCCCACACAGAGCGTCGGATCAACGGAAGCCGACGGCAAGGTCTACGGCAGCTTCACGATCACGAACATCTCCAGCGCCGCCTGCACGATCGAAGGCGCCGGCACCGTGAGCTTCACGGCGCAGGGTGCGGCGGACAGTACGAAGATCAGCATCGTGGACCACACCGCCGGAGACGGCTCCGGGCTTCCCGATCCGTCCCTGGAGGCAAGCCCGCTCGTCCTCGCGCCGGGCAAGTCCTACCAGGTGCGGTTCGCCTGGGCGCCGTCGGCGACCTGTCCCACCACGACGAGTACCGGTGGCAGCGGGGAACCCTCGCCCGACCCGAGCCCGTCGCAGGACAGCACCACCACCGGCGGCACCGGCGGCACGTCCGAGCAGAGCGGTACGACGACGCAGCTCGTCGCCGAGGACGGCGGCACAGCGGACGGCAGCGTGCTCCTCACCCTGACCGCGGAGCCCGGCAGCCCGGTGGTGTCGGCGACCATCCCGAACGCGTGCGCAGGGACGATCTACAAAACAGGAGTGCTCGCGGCCGAGTAGCCGAGCAACCGAGTAGCCGAACAGAGGACCTCGGTGGGGGTGGGGGAGGAGCCCCCGCCCCCTTTCAGGCAGTGGGAACCCGGTCCGCCCCGGTGTGGTCCTCCTGCTCCTCGCCCTCCGGGTTCAGCCCGAGCGCGGCGTCCCTGGCGAACTCCGCCTCCCGGCGCAGCAGCCGGAACCACATGAAGACGACGAACCCCGCGAAGACGAACCACTCCCCGGTGTAGCCGAGGTTCTGGAACGCCTTCAGGTCGAGCCCGCTGCCCTGCGGCTCCGTCGCGGGCACCGCCTTCATGCCCGCGTCGGCCTTGTCGAGGGTGATCCACGCGTCGTACACGTCGTACGGCACGAGGTTCACCAGCGACGCGGCGCTGATCATGCCGAGCTGTCCGGCGGGCAGCCCGCCCGTCGCCGTCACCCCGTCGGAGTCCGCGTTCTCCGAGGCCTGCAGCGCGCCGGTCACGGTGACCTCGCCGGCGGGCGGGGCCGGAGCCTTCGCGGCGGACGCGTCGCCGGGCAGCCATCCCCGTACGACCGGCAGGGCCTTGCCGCTGTCCGTGCGCAGCATCGTCACCACGTAGAACCCGCGCTTGCCGTCGAGCTCGCGGTCCGGGACGAGGAGCTGCTTGTCGTACCGGCCGGTCGCCGTGGCGCGGTCGCCCGACGTCTCCTGGTCGACGGGCAGGAGCGAGTCGAGCGGCCGGGCCGGGGCCTGCTTGTCCTCGGCGGACTGCTCAGCGGCGACCCGGTGGTCCTGCATGCGGTCCTCGAACCGCCCCAGCTGCCACGACCCCATGAAGATGCAGAAGGGGATGGCCAGCAGGACGAAGACGTTGATCCCCCACCACCGAGGGGTCAGCAGAAACCGGTACACACCTCCACGGTACGGGGGCCGCGCGGGCGGCTCGGCCGTGGGGGTGGGTCACCACCGGTGCCGCCCGCGAGGTCATGAGGTCAGCCGCCCAGGTGCCGCTCCGCGAAGTCCAGCTCGAGCCGCACCTGCTTGATCCGCTCGTCCACCACCAGCGACCCGTGGCCCGCGTCGTAGCGGTAGACCTCGTGGACCGCGCCACGCGCCGCGAGCCGCTCCACGTAGTTGTCGATCTGGCGGATCGGGCAGCGCGGGTCGTTGACGCCGGCCGAGATGTAGACCGGCGCCTTCACCGCGTCCACGTACGTCAGCGGGGACGATGCCTCGAAGCGCTCCGGCTGCTCCTCCGGCGTACCGCCCAGCAGCGTGCGGTCCATCGCCTTCAGGGCCTCCATCTCGTCGTGGTACGCCGTGACGTAGTCCGCGACCGGGACCGCCGCCAGCCCTATCGCCCACGCGTCGGGCTGGGTGCCGAGGCCGAGCAGCGTCAGATAGCCGCCCCACGAACCACCCGCGAGCACGAGCTTCGCCGGGTCCGCGAGGCCCGACTCCACCGCCCACTCCCGGACCGCCGCGATGTCCTCGAGCTCGATGAGGCCCACCCGGTGCTTGAGCGCGTCCGTCCACTCCCGTCCGTACCCGGTCGAGCCGCGGTAGTTGACGCGGACCACCGCATAGCCGTGATCCACCCAGGCCGCCGGGCCCGCCGCGAAGGAGTCGCTGTCGTGCCAGGTCGGGCCGCCGTGGATCTCGAACACGGTGGGCAGGGGGCCCGTCGCACCGGCGGGCTTCTGGACGAGGGCGTGGACCCGGCCCCCGGGGCTCTCCACCCACACGTCCTCGACGGGCACCGAACCCGGGGACCTCATCCCGGGCGGGTCGAGGACCGCACCGCCGGACGTCGAGCGGACCACCGGGGGCTCGGCCGCGGACGACCACAGATACTCGACGCTGCCGTCGGGCCGGGCCGTCGCTCCGGACACCGAACCCGGGGGCGTGTCCAGACGGACCAGCGCGCGCGTCGCCGGCTCGAAGCGCCAGAGGTCGCTGCGCGCCTCGAAGCTGTGCGCGACCAGCAGCGCCGACCCGTCCGGATACCACTCCGCCGACACGTCGCCGGGCAGCTCCAGCGCCAGGTCCGTCTCCTCGCCCGAGGCGACGTCCCACACCATCGGCTCCCAGCGCCCGCGCCGCTGATGCCCGACGAGCAGCCGCGTGTCCCCGTCGACCGGAGCGAAGCCGAGCACCTCGAGGCCGAGCTCGACCGTGCCGCCCTTGGTGTCGTCCAGTTCGGCGACCACCGACCCGTCCGGCCGCAGCACCCGGATCGCGGAGTGCATGGCGTCGCCGTGCTCGGTGTGCTCGATCGCGATCAGCGAGCCGTCGTGGGAGAGGTCTCCGACGCCCGCCGACTCGGGGTGCCGGTAGACCTCGACCGGCCCGCCCGCCCCCAGGACGACATGGATTGTCGAGCCCTCCTCGTCGGTCGAACGGCCGACGACCACCGTGCGTCCGTCCCGGCCGATGGCCAGCCCGGCCGGGTACGACGCCTTGAGGCCGGGCACCGCGGGGTCGTCGGCGCCGCCGTGGAACGGCTGCCGCTTCCAGACGCCGAACTCGTCGCCGTCCTTGTCGTCGAACCACCAGATCCACTCGCCGTCCGGTGACAGCACGCCGTCCGTGGTGCCGTTCGGCCGGTCGGTGACCTGGCGCTGCTCACCCGTGGCCCGGTCCCACGCATACAGCTCGTACGTCCCCGAAGCGTTGGACACGAACAGCGACCGGTCCGGCGCGTCCTGCGCCCAGTCCGGCAGGGACACTCTCGGCGCACGGAAGCGCTTCTCCCAGTCGGGCATCGCCGCGCCGACGGCCTCCCCCTCGCCCGCCATGGAGCCCGGCATGGACATGTTGGCCCCGTTGGACCCGCTGCTCTCAGTCATGGCCCCATAGTGCCCGGACCGGCCGACAAACGGCCGAAGAGTCCCCCAGCCTGTGGATAACTCTCCGCGCCACACGCGAACGCGATCAGGCAGCCGAATACGGAAGCAGTCCGCCAGCGGTCTTCTCCCACGCCGCCTTGAGCTCCGCGAGCAGCTCCGGCCGGTCCGGTGCCAGATCGGCCTGCTCACGGGAGTCCTGGGCGAGGTTGTACAGGTGGTCCTTGCCGCTCGCGTCCTGGTAGTACTTCCAGTCGCCGCGCCGCAGCGCCCGGTTGGCCCGTACGCGCCAGAACAGCTCGCGCTCGGGCAGCTCCTCGCCCCGCAGCAGGTAGCCGGCGAGGCTGGTGCCGTCCAGCGGGTACGCGGGGTGGGGCCGCGCGCCGCCCAGCTCGAGGAAGGTGGCGGTCCAGTCGGGGGAGAAGTTGGGCGCGTGGCTGACCTGGTGCGCGTCGATCCTGGCCGGCCAGCGCACGATGGTCGGCACGCGGATGCCGCCCTCCAGCAGCTGGGATTTGTTGCCGCTGAGCGGCCAGTTGTAGGAGAAGCGCTCGCCCCCGTTGTCACTGGCGAACAGCACCAGCGTGTTCTCCTCCTGCCCGGAACGCCGCAGCGCCGCCAGCACTTCGCCGACCGCGGCATCGAGGCTCTCGACCATCTCCGCGTACTTCTCGACGGAACCGCCGTCGTTGTGGAGCAGCGCGCTCAGGACCTGCCCCTGGTTGCTCGCCGCGCGGATCTTCGCGGCGATCTCCGCCGCGGTCTCCGCGTCGTCCTCGGCGAGCCAGGGCCAGTGCGGGGTGGTGAAGTTGAGGTTGAGCAGCCACGGCTTGTCGTGGTCGCGGCTGACGTACTCCACGGCCCGCTCGGTCAGGACCGTCGTGTAGTAGCGCAGGTCCTTGTAGGTCGCGTCGCCCTCGTAGAGGTCGTAGTCGCCGAGCTGCCCGAGCTTGGAGAAGTACTCCAGTACGCCGCCGAAGTTGCCGAAGAACTCGTCCCAACCCGACTTGGTGGGGCTGTAGTCCGGCAGCCAGCCGCAGTGCCACTTGCCGATGAGCGCGGTCGAGTAACCGGCTGCCTTCAACAGGGACGCGAGAGTGGGGTGGTTGGGGTCGAGGCCCTGGGACTTGTCGCCGACGGGTTCGGCGAGTCCGCCCTTCGTACGGCCCGGATAGCGGCCGGTGTACAGGCTGAACCGGGTCGGGGAGCAGGTCGCCGAGCCCGAGTACGCGTCGGTGAAACGCACACCCTCACGGGCGAGGCGGTCCAGATTGGGGGTCTTGATGTGCGGTGCGCCGTACGACGACAGGTCGGCCCAGCCGAGGTCGTCGCCGAGGATGACCAGCAGGTTCGGCCGGCCGCCGTGGCCTGCGCCCGCGCGGGCCCGGAAGGGCTTCTCCGCGGTGGCGCCGGAGGCGGCCGCGCCGGACGCACTGGTGTCCGACGCGGCCGTGCCTGTCTCGGTCGTGCCCGACGCGGCCGCGGCCGGTCCGGCCACAGCGGTCAGGGCGCCACCGCCGACGAGCCCGCCGAACAGCCGCCGGGAGATGCCGTCACGGGCGTCGGCGGGCGAGGTGGCGGACGCGGACTCGGAGGGCTCTGAGGAGGTTTCGGATATACGTGAGCTATGAGACATCGGTGTCCTTGAGAACCTAGGAGGAGCGCGCGAGACCAGGGAAAACCCTCGTGGGTGCGCGCAGACGTGCTGACGCACGGAGGCGCGCGCCGGCACGAACGCGCAGGCACGAAGAAGAGAAGAAGAGTGCGAAGAACGGGAGAGATCTGCGGGATCAGCGACAGATGGCGCTGGACTGCCGGCACAGATCGACATGGCGCCGCTCCACCAGCGCGGAGGACGCGCAAGGGTGATCAGCGGAAGCATTCATGATCGAGACCTTGCCCGTGGGGCACTCGGGGTGTCAAGGGGCCGTCCGCACCGTGAACGATGGGACGCCTGTGTCCGCCGGGTCGAATGCGTACAGACGTCACGGAGGGCCCGATCCTCGCTGCCGAGGATCAGGCCCTTCCCGTTGACCTGCTGTTTCGTTGTCGGGGTGGTTGCTGTCGGGGCGGCGGATCTCAGACCGCGGTGGCCGGGGCCTTCACCAGGCTGGGACGCGGTTCCGGAGCGGTGCGTGCGACGCCGAACCGCGGCGCCAGACGCAGGATCACCCACCCGTACAGCGGCCACACGATCGCGCCGGCCGCCAGCATCGGCCAGGGGGAGCTCGCGGCATTGGAGCTGCCGGTATCGCTGAGCCCACCCACGAAGGCGGCGGAGAGCAGGAAGATCAAGAGGTTGTTGACCACGTGGACGGCTATGCCCGCCTCCAGCCCTCCGGTACGGATCGCCAGCACGCCCAGGACGAAGCTGAACACGATCAGCTCGGCGAAGCCCCATGGTGTGCCGAGCCCGTGGGCCAGGGCGAACAGCACACCTGCCACGATGATGCCCACCCAGGGCGTGCGCATATAGGAGCCGAAGACCTGCGGGATCCAGCCGCGGAAGACGTACTCCTCGGCCGCTGCCTGGAACGGCACGAGCAAGGT
Organism: Streptomyces sp. NPDC002577; assembly: GCF_053594815.1. Classification (NCBI taxonomy): domain Bacteria; kingdom Bacillati; phylum Actinomycetota; class Actinomycetes; order Kitasatosporales; family Streptomycetaceae; genus Streptomyces; species Streptomyces sp. NPDC002577. Next base: position 89,423 of record NZ_JBSFWK010000009.1, read on the forward strand.
GAGCACGACGGCGGCGGTCAGGAAGGCCGGCCAGTCCGCCCAGGCGCCGGACGGCAGGGCGAACATCGAGTTCCAGGGCACCTCCCCGGATGCGGCGGTGAAGACGCCGATCAGATTGAACAGGAGCACCACCGCGACCACGGCCGCCACCATGCAGACCAGCAGCCAGCGCCAGCGCAGCGCCCCGGTCACCGATGACAGGGAGTTCGCCGGCCGTCGTTGCACCAGGCGTGCGGCAAGCAGCACGCTCGGTAGCAGAAGCGCGAGTGCGAGCAGCAGAGCGGCGTTGTCCCAGAGGGGATCGGCGAAGATCATGCCGCCCGTGCCCGGCTCGACCCCGGTCAGCCCGGCAGCCACGCCCATTCCGATTCCTACGTTGATCTGGAGCAGAAACCAGACGACCACGGCGAACAGCGTGGCCACCAGCGGACGCCACCAGCGGTGCAGCTCGGTCCGCGCCAATCGGTGATACGGCGTTCCGGCCGGTGCGGCGATCACGCGTGATTGCGGTGGCGGTTGCGGTGGTGGCACATGGCCGCAGTCACGGGGCGGCGCTTGATTCACCCACGCAGAATTGACAGTGCTCATGGATTACACCTCGGCTCGATCTCGACGGCTTGACTGAGAGCTGCATCCCTTGATGCGGCCCTGAGGTCAGCAGACACGATCGGGAGATGACGGTCATGCCCCCAAAAATCGTGACTTGACGCGAGGGTGTGCTCCGTGGTCGGGCCACATCCGTGGTCGGACGGAATCCGGGGTCTGGCTGAATCCGGGGTCTGGCTACATTTGGTGGCTGTCGAACGAGGAGATCAACCGTGCCAGCCCGCCCCAGCCTCCTGTACGTGACCGACCTCGCCTACCAGGCCCGGGGGCGGCGCTACTGCGACGAGGACATCTCCCTGTCCTCCCGGCTGCGCACGGAATTCGACATCGCCCTGTGCCACCCGCTCGATGCCGCGGCTTTGATGGACGGCTTCGACGCCGTCGTGGTCCGCAACAGCGGGCCCGTCCTGCACTACCAGAAGGAGTACGACGCCTTCCGCGCACAGGCCGCAGCGCGCGGCACCCGGGTCTACAACCAGCTCACCGGCCGGGCGGACATGCAGGGCAAGCAGTACTTGCTGGACCTCACAGAGGCCGGATACCCGGTGATTCCCACCATCGACCGGCCCGAGGACCTGGAACGCCTGGAACACCTGGGACGCCTGTCCGAGACCGCCTCGTACGCGGTCAAGCCGAAGGCCGGCGCGGACTCCATCGGCCTGAGCTTCGTCTCCTGGGAGCAGCTGGAGGGCCTGTCCTGGGGCGACATCCTCGTCCAGCCGCGCGTCGACTTCCGCTACGAGGTCTCCTTCTACTACGTCGACGACAACTACCAGTACGCCCTCCACGCCCCCGACCCCGACCGGCGCTGGGTCCTCGAGCCCTACGAGCCCACGGAAGCCGATCTGGTCTTCGCCCGGCGCTTCATCGACTGGAACACCATCGACCACGGCATCCAGCGCGTGGACGCCTGCCGCACCCGGGAAGGGGAGCTCCTGCTGGTCGAGTTGGAAGACCTCAACCCTTATCTGTCGCTCGACCTCGTCTCCGACCGGACGCGCGACGCCTTCGTCACGAACATGACGGCGTCCCTCCACCGGTTCCTGGGGGCCGGCCGCCGCGGCTGAACTTCGTCGCTGTGGCGTCGATGCCGTGCGGAATCGGTGCGTCCTGCCGCGGAGTTGTCGGATAACCTGGGCGCCTCGAACTCATGGGGTAACAACGGGGGTTGTCGTATGTCTTCTTGGGTCGATTTGTCGTGCCCATGCCCTGAAGGGTGTGTGCGCAGGTCAGGCGGGGGCCGACGTGGCCTCTGACTTCTCCCGGCTGATGAAGCAGGATTTCTCCGACCTGGAAGCCGCGGCCAAGGTCTGGCGGGAGCTGTCGACGACCATGGACTCCCTGACCGACCGTCACCGCCGGCAGGTCACCGGGCCACTGCACCACTCCTGGAAGGGCGACGACGCCGACGCGGCCCTCTTCTATCTGGAGGACGTCGAATCGCGGATCGGTGTGGTCGAGACGGAGGCCATGGCCATCGCCGAGGTCCTGGACACCACACGGTTCTGGATGGAGCAGTCCCAGACGGACCTCCGCAACGCGGTGCAGCGTGCGGAGGAGGACCACTTCAAGGTCGACGACGACGGCTGGGTCAGCGACCCGACGACCACGGACCTGCCACGCCAGGACCCCGACGCACAGGCGATCATCGCGGACCGCAACGCCCTGCTCGGGCAGTACCGCGCACGTATCGACCAGGCCCTGACCGACGCGCACAAGGCCAGCAACGACGGGTCGAAGGCCCTTGCGGAGCTGAACGGCGACATCCTGACCGACCCGCTCAGCCATGACGCGGCAGCGGAATCCGCCCAGGACGTCAAGAACGCGATGAAGGCGGTGGGGGTCCAGCCCCCGCAGATCCCCGAGGACGATCCGAAGGCCGCGGCGGAGTGGTGGAAGGCCCTCAGCCCCGAAGAGCGCCAGACCTACACCACGCTCTACCCGAAGGAGATCGGCGCGACCGACGGTCTGCCGACGGACGTACGCGACGACGCCAACCGCACGGCCCTCGTCCAGGAGCTCAATCTGATCCAGGAGGGCAACTGGGACGAAGGGTTCCCGGGCGACAGTGATGAGACCGTCAACAGGCGTCTGAACAACCTGCAGGTCCTCAATGACCGGCTCGAAGCTGCGGACAGTGCTCCCAAGGGCAAGGAGTTGTACCTCCTCGGCTACGACTCCAAGGACGACGGCCGGGCCATCATCGCCATGGGCAACCCGGACACGGCCGCGCACACCGGGATCCTCGTGCCGGGCACCAATACGAACATGGACGCCGTGCCCGGTCAGCTCGAGCGCATCGGCAGGCTGCAGAACGCCGCGGAGCGCCAGTCCGACGGCGAGAGCGTCGCAATGATCACCTGGCTCGGCTACGACGCCCCCGAGGCTTCCATGACCGACTTCAACAGCGTCGGCGGCACCGGTCGGGCCGAGGATGCCGCTCCGGACCTGCGTCAGTTCGTGGCGGGCACGCATGCCTCACACGACGGATCCCCGAGTCACACCACCGTCCTCGGACACAGCTACGGCTCCACCGTGGTCGGTGCCGCCGCGTCGGGGGGCTCCGGTCTGGGGGCGGACGACGTAGTGGTGGTGGGCAGTCCCGGGATGACTGTGGACAGAGCACAGGATCTGCAGATGGATCCGGAACACGTGTGGATCGGCGGCGCAAAGGACGACGCCGTCATCAACCACGCCTCCGACCTCACCCTCGGCCGCGACCCGATGCTTGGAGCCTTCGGTGGAAACAATTTCGAAGTCGACACCCACGGCCACAGTGGCTATTGGGACAAGGGCAGCGATTCCCTCGCCAACCAGGGAGCAGTCATCGCGGGCAAGCAGCCCGGAGAGGTCCCGAAGGAGGGCGGTGACCAGCCGCCGGAGGCTTACATCGTCCCTGGGCTGTAACTCCTTTCTCCGCACGCTACTGGCTGTTTCCGCAGCCCTGCTCCTGACTGGAGGTTGCATGTCTCAAAGCGATGATTCGAACGCCCCGTTGCCTCGGATGGCGAAGGATGCCGCGTTGCAGTGGGCCAAGGACTACACCGCCTACATGGCCAAACTCACCGACGTCGAACTGCTCCCTGACACGGCCAAAGTGAACTTCGAAGAGTGCGTCGGGGAGAACGACGAGGTTGCTGAGGACGGCCGGTACAGCCTCTTCTATTACGTTTACTCCCCGGCTCCCGTCACGGAGCACACCCGCATCGTGCGCAAGCTACGCAGTGAACTCCCCAAGCAGGGTTACGAGGTGACTTCGTACCGGGAATTCAAGAACGCCTATGCCTCGGCAATCTTCTGGGCCCGCAACAAGAAGAACGACTACAGAGTCGAGGCCGACACAGTCGGCTCCGGCAAGACGAAGCCGCAGCGCCTCTCCTTCTCCGTACGCACTCCCTGCATGCTCCCGCCCGGCGTCAAGCAGCAGCAGTTCTGACCCCCTGAAACGCTTGAGAGGAACCGGACGTGTCCCAGCGCACCGACGTCGACCCGGCCGAACTCCGCGCCTCCGCCGGAGCCTGTGACGACATAGCCCGAACCATGAAGGGTCCCGCCGACAAGGCCGTCAAGGAGGCCGGGACCGCGGGCGGCTCGCTCACCGGCTGGTCGATCGGGCCCGCCCTGACGGAGATCGCCAACAGCTGGAAGCCCGCCCTCGACGGTCTGCGCGCCCGCGTACAGGCCGGCGGGGACAACCTCAGGTCGTCGGCGAACGGCCATGAGTGGAACGACGAGCGGGTCTCCCAGGACTTCGAGAAGACCGGCACGGACACCGCGACGCAGGCCACCCCTGGTGAGATGCCCGCGGCACTGCGCCCCCGCGGGGGCGAGCAGCACCCGATCGGGCACCCAGGCGGGGGCGCCCCGGGCTTCGACCCGGGCGGCCGCCCTTCCGGCGATGGACCACTGGACCCGCGCACCTCGTACGGCACGAACATGCCGACGTACGAAGAGCCCATCAGTACCCGCCCCACGCCCGGCACGAACGACTTCGGCTGACTCACGCGGACGAGGCCACCAATACGGCCCGGCCAGTCGGCCGGGCCAGTTGGTCTTGGTCGCTTGACTTTGGCCCGCGTATGGCTCAGGGGCGGTGCCGACCGGCCTTCAACTCGCCTATGAACGCAGCCCAGGAGCGGGCTTCGAAGCACAGCGCGGGACCGTGCGGGACCTTGCTGTCACGGACGGGCACGACGCCGGGGAACCCGTCCGCCACCTCCACGCAGTCGCCCCCTTCCTGATTGCTGTAGCTGCTCTTGCGCCACACGGCGCCGTTCAGATCGGGACGGGACCTTCGCTCCACGGTGGTTGCCCTCCATCACGGATCGGATCATGTCGAGTGACATGAGCGGGGGCAGGGCTGCTGCCCGTAGCCGATCGTAGGTCAGCGCGAACCGCCTGACCTCGGCTGGATCCTCGACGAGTTGGCCGTAGTGCGCGCCTTCCGTGTAGGCCACTTCGGGGCCATCCGGCAGCACGAGAGTGGTCAGTGAGCCGCCCATCGCGTCGTGCTCGCCTTGATCGAACGGCAGCACCTGCACGGTGATGTGAGGCTCCGCTGCGGCCTCGAGCAGTCGCTCCAACTGCTCACGCATCACCGCATGGCCACCGACCGGACGCCTGAGTACCGCCTCGTCGAGGACGACCCACAGGTCCGGCCGATCGGTTGAGCCGAGTCGCTCCTGGCGTCCCATGCGCGCAGTGAGCCTCTCCTCCAACTGCGCTTCACTGTTGAGCGTGAGACCGACGCTTAGAACGGCCCGTGCGTACTTCTCAGTCTGAAGCAGACCCGGCACCAGATGGGCTGCGTACTGCCCGATGGACACCGCCCGCTCCGAGTACTCCATGAACTTCCGCGACCAGTCCGGAAACGCCTCCCGGTACACGTACGGCCACAACTCCACCAGCAGGTTGTCCGCGCCGAGGGTGGCGTCAAGCGCCCGCGCCAGTTCCAGCGTCGGTTTCGCCCCGGAGGCCCGCTCGATCTGCGTGATCCGGGTGCTCACCACATGCGTCTTCCTGCCGAGTTCCGCCTGGGTCAGTCCGGCCGCTGTACGGAGTCTGCGCACGCGCAAACCGAACAGCGCTGCCATCGACTTACTGGGGTCAATTCCGTTGGCCAAGGCGTCACTTCCGTCCCTTACGAAGCGAAAGGTAAGGCTGGGTCACCTTCCGAGCGTAGGGCTGTCTGACGACTCTTGAGTACGGAACGTGACGACTTGCGTACATCGCGAGACGTCCAAGGACTCGACGGGCAAGGACGGACAGGCCGTGCTGACAGGAACGATCACCTCGGGCGAAGAACCGCGAAGGGCCACCGAACTCCAGGCGCTTACCGCACAGTTCACCTCGACACCCCGAGGTGCGAGGCTCGCCCGACGCCTCGCCGTGCGGCGCATGGAGGAGTGGGGATACCCGCCGGATTCGGACGCGTCGTGCACGGTCGCCCTCGTCGTCGGCGAACTCGCTGCGAACGCCGTACAGCACGGCCGTGTCCCGGGGCGCGATTTCCGGCTCAGGCTCGGCCTTGACGAGGCGGCAGGCCTGGTCCGGACCGAGGTGGCCGACGCCGCCACCACGAAAAGACCGCCTGCCGCCCCGCCCTCGTCGCACCCCGACGGCGAGTCGGGCCGTGGCCTGCTCCTGGTGGACGTCCTGGCCGTGCGCTGGGGCTCGGAACCTCGTCACCCCGTGGGCAAGACAGTCTGGGCCGAGGTGTCGATCGACGGGTCAATGCCCCTGAATGCTCAATGAGTTGTGGTAACCGGGGGAGTTGCGATAATCAGGGTCAAAAGTCCTGAGCGACAACAAGTATTCGCACTGCGTATCGCGATTTGGATCGGCACGTGTGAAGCCAGGCCTGGCTAAGCATTGGTGAAACGCGAAATATACTAATCGAGTTCGCGAGATGTTCTAACCGAACTCGCCCTCGCGCACACCATCTCGGAAAGCTGCCCATTCTGATGCGGTGAACCGCAGAGGCGGCAGGTCCCGATTGTTCGAGTCACGGACGGCAACAGCCCCGCCACCAAGGTCGGCCACCTCGACGCAGTCCACCCTGTAGGGGCTCTTGCTGCTCTTGACCCAGCGTGCATGGGTCAGGTCAAGCGCGTACAGGTCAGCCTTTCTCGCTTTCATGACAAGCTCCATTCGGCGCTCGGTCATATGTTCTCTATCCACCTTCACTCTTTCGGTCCAACCTCGCAACCGACGAAGGAGATTGTGCGGTCAAGGGTGGGTGACAGCGGCGGCCACCCACCCCCTTTGGACCACGTCCTGTCCTGGTGCGATCAGCGCCGTCCGTGGCGCCTCGCGGGGAAGGTGAGGAAGACGAGGCCCATTGCGAGCACGGCCAGCCCGCACCAAGACGCGATGGGCAGACGCTCGCCGAGCACCACGACGCCCAGCATCGCCGCGACAGCGGGCTCGGCCAGGGTCAGCGTCGTGGCCACTTGGGCGGCGGTGTGCCGCAGGCCGTATCCGAAGAGCCGGTAGGCGAGGAAAGTCGTGACCACCGCGAGGTGCAGCACGACCGCCGCGCCGGGGACGGTGACGAGCCAGTGTGTGTCACTGCACAGCAGCACAGGCAGAACGAGCAGCGCCGCGCCCCCGAACATGACGCCCATCACCGCGTTGGAGGGCCGTCCGCGTGCGATGAGCTTGCCCCCGATGAGGGAGTAGGCGGAGTAGGACAGACCGGCGAGCCCGGCCAGGAGGACGCCGATGATGTCCACGGGCGTGGTGCCACCGGCCAGCAGGGGACCCAGCACCAGGACGGTGCAGCCGCTGACTGCCGCCGCTGTGCCATACACCCAGCGGGCGGTCGGCCGGGCCTGGCCGGTGAGCCAGGCCAGCAGGCCGGCGAAAACCGGAGCGCTGCCGAGCGCAATGACGGTGGCCACAGCCACCCCCGTGCGGGCTACGGCCGGGTAGAAACTGACCGGATATCCGGCCACCGCCACCGCGCCCAGGGCAAGCAGCCACCGCTCGTGGCGTGCGCATTTCCTGGGCAGCGAGCGGCTGCCACGCGCGGACAGGAACAGGATCAAGCCGCCGAGCACCAGGCTGGAGGCTCCGATGGCTGCCGCTGGTGCACCGGCAGGAGCAAGGGAACTGGCGGTCCCGGTGGTACCCCACAGCACGGCGGCGCCAAGGATGGGCACCGGCCCGCTGAGGGGACCGGCGGGGTGTGGCTGCGGCTTTGCAGGGGCCTCGCTGGTGGCAGCGTGCGAGGAGGTTTGATTCGGCACAGTCGTGTACTTCCGTCGTCGAATACCGCTTGCGATCTGGATTCGAAACGGGCGCACAAAACAAAACCCTGGCTGCCGTGCAGGTCAGCCGGGTTGGCGGGTCAGGCCGTCAGCGTGTGCGCCCGATCAGGCGCAGAGCGGCGGCAGAACGACGTGCCAGTAAGAGTTCACTCGCCGATGGTACCTACCGCACCACGGCACTCCGGATCGGCCGGTCACGCAGATGTGTGCGCCTGGGGCGCCCGACCCCTCAGATGTGTCGAAAGAGTCCGCTGCGCATCTTCAGCAGCTCGGCGATCGTGACCTCGCCGAGGACGGCAAACTCCGGCTGAGCGATCCGGTGTCCGACTATGTTCCCGGAGTGCCGGGCGGCGAACGCCCATCAGTCCGAGGGGGGGGCGAACAGCCGGTCCCGGAACTGCTGGGCCAGCGGGCGGCCGCCTGCCTTCTCAGCGACGAGGCCCGGCAGAGCGTACGCCGACTAGGTCACGCAGGCTGCAGCGGCACCCCAGGTCCCGTAGGCGATCACACCCGCACTGGTACCGGTCACCCACGGGTGCATCGCTTCCGACGCGCACCGCAGGGCCGTGAGGCGGGACATCTGCGGCTTGCGCGTGTGGGTGCCGCACCACCGATGCGGATCCCACGGGCCGAATCTAGACTGGCGAAGGCGTTAAAAGTCCCGATTAGCCCGATTAGGGAGATATGCACCATGGCCAAGCGAGGCAACAAACGACGTGGCCGTAAGAAGAAGAAGGCCAATCACGGCAAGCGTCCCAACGCCTGAGCCGACCGAGGGCGCCGCCGAGGGGTCTGGCCGACCGGGAAGGTTCGCGGGGCACGTACTGTTCCGCGCATCCTCCCGCCGAAACCGGACGAGACGGTTTCCCGGTCCTCCGGCTCTCCCGTGATCACGGGAGAAGGGCTCGTGGCGCACATGGTGCGTTCGATGGCCCAGTGATGGCGGCCAGGATCCTCAGCCCCCTGGTCCGGCACCCCCAGCCTCCGGCTGGTCTTTGCCCCGGCCGTAGGTGTGGCACAGGCTCCGTTCCAATGTGCCAGTGACGCAACGGCCCCGGCGTATACACACCGGGGCCGCCCTTCCAGGTCGTTGCACGTGAGAGTGCACCGGCCCACTCACCAGGGTATGCCCGGGACGCCATTTCAGTCATATGGGAGGACATGGCCGTCATGTGACCAGCCGGAGCCCTGAGGGCGGCCCGTGGCGTGTCAGTCACTGTCCTTCTCCTCGGTTTCCATGAGCTGGAGCCCCTTGTGCTTCAGTGTGACCATCGCGGGTGTGTTTCCTCGCGCCCAGTCGACCTGGATCAGTCCCTCGGCCGCCAAGTATGTGCAGGCGGCGGCCAGGTCCTCCTCGGGCATGGCGAGGGCCTCGCGCAGCTGCGCCCCGGTGAGGCCGAGGAGGCGATTGCCTTCGACGGCCTCGTACAGGGTCTTCATGATCGCCTCGCGGTAGTGCTCCCGCTCGTGCAGTGTCGCCATGGTCGCCTGCCTCTCGTGCCGGCACTGACGGAAACCCGTACGTCCGGGGCGGTATCCTCCTTCCCCGCTGAGGGCCATCTCCTCAGATTTCGTCTGGCTGTGTGTGATCGTCCCGGGAGGACTGGCTGGTCAACAGCCAGGAGCGCACCGGCTCCGCCATGCGCGTGGTGTCCACGGTGAGGTGGAGGCGTGTTCCGCCGTCGGCGCCTGCGGGGTAGCTGCGCGCTTCGGCGGCGGCGAAACAACGGCGGAGAATCTCCGCGACACGGCGAGCCGCCTCCGGGTCCGCGGCGACTATACGAACTTCCGCGTGCCCGGTCGACGGCAGTTCCGGTGACTTCATGGTGACCCCTTGCTCATTCAGGACGACGTGCATCAGGGGCGACGTGCCCGTGAGTGTGACGGCAGTCGCCCCAGGCCTCGTCGGCCATCAGACCGCTGGCCGTGCGGATACCTCCCGGAACGGTTGCTGCTGCCATCAGCCGGGCGGCGGCGGCCGGCTCCGTCTCCGGAGGGATCACGAGCAGGTCCAGGCGGCCCACCGTGTAGGAGAAGAGGATCACTTTGTTCGCGTCCTGCTCGTCGGCGAACCAGCCGACGTGCACCGTGTGCCCCGTGACGGGGACCTTGCGCGGGATGACGGGCCAGTGGGCCGGGTTCACGGTGACGCGGGTGATCCGACCCCAGCACGTGTCCAGCGCGTCTGTCAGAGTGGGGATCTCCCGGAGGAGATCACGGGAGCGGGGCCACCAGGCACCGTCCAGGAGACCTGGAACCGAGCCGGTCGGGGCCAGGGACAGGCGGGCCGACGCCGAAGGCAGGCGCTCTTTGATGATCGTGGGTTCGATGGTCGCGGTCATGACGCGGACCTGTCCCCGAGCCTCCTCTTGGAGGCCGGTGTTGTTGCTCGCCGGGAACGACACCGACATGGCGGCCGGTGTGCGAAGTACTCCCTGCCCTTTCACTCTACGCCGCTCCGAGGCCCCGGGACGGTGCGTGAGCAGGCATTTCACCGAGAGACAACCAGCCCCCCATGCCGAACAGATCCTCATCGACACCGGCACCCATCAGCACACCCGATCCCCGCGGAGGGCCCTCGGACCGGCGAGAAACGCCTCGAGCCCGAGGAATGACGTCTGGAGGTCCGGGCGCCGGTAGGGCTGTCTCCGCTGGGCGGCGCCTACTTCAAGGCGATCGAGGCGGTACCGCCCGTCGGGGTGGATGCCCGGTAGTGGTGTCCGCTGATGTTCCGCTGGTGCCGTTAGGGTGCGCGACATGGCCAGTACTCGGCTGTACCGCGACGGCTCCCTGGTCGAGGAGGACTTCCCGGTCCGGGACATCTCCCGGCATCTGGCGGATCCGTCTTCGACCGTGTGGTTGGACCTGTACCGCCCGAACCGCGCCGAGTTCACGGCGGTCGGCGAGGAACTCGGTCTCCACGAGCTGGCTCTCGAGGGCGCGCTGCACGAGGGACAGCGGGCGAAACTCGACAACTACCACACCCATCATTTCCTCAGTGTCTACGCGGTCGCCGTCGACCCGGACGGCGCAGGACTGACGATGAGCGAGCTCGCGGTCATCCTCACGCCGCAGGCGCTGATCACCGTCCGCAAGGATGCCGCGTTCGCCCTCGACGAGCTGGTCGCCCGCTGGGACCGTACCCCGGCTCTGGCAGCACACGGGGTCGCCTTTCTGCTCCACGGCCTGCTCGACTATGTCGTTGACGGGCACTTCGCCGCGGTACAGCAACTCGACGAACGTATCGAAGAACTGGACGATCTGCTCTTCGCCGAAGGCGGCCGACAGATCCAGACCGTACAGCGCCAGTCCTACGCCCTGCGGAATTCACTGGTCCGGCTCCGTCGCGTGGTCCTGCCCATGCGGGAGGTCGTCAACGCCCTCATGCGCCCCGACCTCGACGTCGTCGACGGCCCCTTGCTGCCGTACTACCGCGATGTGTACGACCACGTGCTGCGTGCCGGCGAGTGGACGGAGTCACTGCGCGACCTGGTGGCCTCGGTGATGGAGACCAACTTGTCGGTGCAGGCGAACCGGATGAACCTGATCATGAAGAAGGTGACGAGCTGGGCCGCGATCATCGCCGTGCCCACGGCGATCACTGGCTTCTACGGACAGAACCTTCCCTACCCCGGCTTCGGACATCAGTCGGGATTCATCGTTTCCAGCGCCGTCATCGTCGTTGTCTCTCTGACGCTGTACTTCGCTTTCAAGCACTGGGACTGGCTCTGACCGCACACGCTCCTGCCTGCTCGTCGGCAGACGGCCCTGGGAGGCCGGTTCTCGAAGTCGGCTCCCTCTCGAGCGGTAGTCACGCAGATAGACACGCACAAGGCGAGAGGCCAGGTACTGAATTCAGTACCTGGCCTCTGACCTGTTACTTCACTGTCGGGGTGGCGGGATTTGAACCCACGACCTCTTCGTCCCGAACGAAGCGCGCTACCAAGCTGCGCCACACCCCGATGTCACTGCTGGACGAGATCTTTCGTTCTCGTCGCGGCGACATCGATTACTTTAGCGGACCGGCGGCCGGAGACGAAATCCGGTTTCCCGGCCGCCGCGGACGGCGCTGACCTGGGGCGTCGTGCGGGCCGACACCGGTCGTCGCGTATCGGTGTGGCGAACGCGACGTGTCAGACCTGCGGGGTCAGCGTCAGCAGCGTCGCCTCCGGCGGGCACGCGAACCGTACCGGCGTGTAGCGGTTGGTGCCGCAGCCTGCGGAGACGTGCAGGTAGGAGACGTTGCCCGCCGCCGAGTGCGTGGAGAGGCCCTTCACCCGGTCCGTGTCCAGGTCGCAGTTGGTGACCAGGGCTCCGTAGAAGGGGATGCACAGCTGGCCGCCATGGGTGTGGCCCGCCAGGATCAGCGGATAGCCGTCCTCGGTGAAGGCGTCGAGGGCGCGCAGATACGGCGCGTGCACGATGCCCATCGAGAAGTCGGCGCCCGCCGGGGGACCGCCTGCCACGCGCGCGTACCGGTCGCGTTTGATGTGCGGGTCGTCCACGCCCGTCAGCGCGATCTCGAAGCCGTCTATCTTCAGCGCACCGCGGGTGTTGGTCAGGTTCACCCAGCCCGCTTCGTCGAAGCCGTCCCGCAGGTCCTCCCACGGGTTGTGGACGGCGCCGACGGCGGGTGCGTTGCCGTTGAGCCCGTGCCGGCCGCGCGCCTTGTCGACGAGGTAGCGGGCGGGGTTGCGCAGTTTGGGGCCGTAGTAGTCGTTCGAGCCGAAGACGTACGCGCCCGGGTACTCCATCAGCGGGCCCAGCGCGTCCAGCACCTCCGGTACGCCCTCCGGGTCCGAGAGGTTGTCCCCGGTGTTGATCACGAAGTCGGGGCGCAGCCCGGCCAGCGAGCGCAGCCAGCGCTGCTTCTTGCGCTGGCCGGAGACCATGTGGATGTCGGAGACCTGGAGGACGCGCAGGGGTCGCATGCCTCTCGGCAGTACGGGCACGGTGACCCGTCGGAGCCGGAAGGAGCGGGCCTCGAAGCCCGCCGCGTAGACGAGCCCCGCAGCCGCGGTCGCCGTGATGCCCAGGGGTACTCCGTATCGCGCGCGCATACGCTCATCGTGTCAGAACCCCGGGGCACCGGAAATCAGCGGGCGTCCGGCTGGACGCACCTGCGAGAATCACTGCATGACCACGCTCAAGTCGAAGCTGCAGGAAGACCTCACCGCGGCGATCAAGGAGCGCGATGAGCTGCGCTCCTCGACGCTCCGGCTCACCCTGGCCGCCATCACGAAGGAGGAGGTCGCGGGCAAGACGGCGCGCGAGCTCTCCGACGACGAGGTGCTCAAGGTGATCACCAAGGAGGCGAAGAAGCGGCGTGAGGCCGCGGACGCCTTCGCGCAGGGCGGCCGCGCCGAGCAGGCCGAGCGGGAGAAGGCGGAGGGCGAGGTCCTCGCCGAGTATCTGCCGAAGCAGCTGTCCGACGACGAGCTCCAGCAGATCGTCGCGCAGGCGGTCGAGGAGGCGAAGGCGGCCGGCGCCGAGGGGCCGCGCGCCATGGGCCAGGTCATGAAGATCGTGAACCCCAAGGTCGCAGGCCTGGCGGAGGGCGGCCGCGTCGCGGCGGTCGTCAAGAAGCTTCTCGCGGGCTGACCGCGCATCCGTCTGCAGTACCCGTATCCATACGCGCGTGAGGGCGCCCCCTGAAGCAGGGGGCGCCCTCACGCGCGTAGCAACAGCGATCAGCAGCGATCAGCGGCAATCGGCAGCGACAGCGGTTATCCGCCGTTTCGCCCGTTGCCGCCCCCGTTGTTCCCGCCGCTGGTCACCCCGCCGATGAAGTCCCCGGGGAGGGTGATGGTGGGCAGCGGGGTCTGGGTGGCGCCGCCGCCGTTGTTCCCCTTGTTCTTCTTCTTGTTCTTGTTCTTGTCCGTGTTCTGGTCGGGGATGTTGATGAGGTTGAAGTCGGGTGCGGGCTTGCCCGCGAGCGCTCCGGTCATCATGTCCCGCCAGATCGGTCCGGGGACCTTGCCGCCGTAGACCTTCTCCCAGTACTGGCCGCCGATGGTGATCCGGACCATCTGTCGCTCGTGCTGGGGGTCGCCGACCCAGACGGCGCCCGACATGTTCGGCGTGTAGCCGACGAACCAGGCGGCGTAACGGGAGTCCGTCGTACCGGTCTTGCCCGCGCTGGGGCGGCTGCCGAGGCCGGCCTCCGTACCCGTGCCGTCCTCGACGACGCCCTTCAGTATCGTGTTGATCGTGTCGGCGGTCTTCACCGACATCGCGCGCGTGCAGGTCGACTTCGGCACGTCCAGGGACTTCTCGTCCTTGCCGCCGAGCTTCTGCGTGATCGACTCGATCGCGACCGGCGTGCAGTACATGCCGCGCGAGGCGAACGTCGCATACGCGTTGGCCATCGTCAGCGGCGACATCTCCTGCGTGCCCAGCGCGATCGACGGGACCTGGGAGATCTTCGCGCCGTCGGCGCGTTCGACACCCATCTTCTCCGCCATCTGCGTCACCGGGCAGATACCGATGTCGCTGATCAGCTGTACGTAGTAGGTGTTGACCGACTTCGCGGTCGCCTCCTTCATGGCGTACGGGCCCTTCTCGGCCTCGTCCTCGTTGGTGAGCTTGGCGCCGTCGCTGTTCACCCAGGTCTTGCCGTCGCACTGCGCGACCGGGCTCGGATACGCCATCTCGTACGGCGAGGAGTACGTCTGCGTCGCCGGCTTGCCGCCCTCTATCGCCGCCGCCGCCACGATCGGCTTGAAGGTCGATCCGGGCTGGTAACCCGCGCCGCCGCCCATCGACTTGTCCACGGACAGGTTGATGGCGCTCTCACCCTTCCCGAAGCCGTACGGCCGGGACTGGCCCATCGCGAGGATCTTGCCGGTGCCGGGCTGGACGATGGTCGCGGCGGTCGCCACCTCGTCGCTCTGCTTCACGTGCTGCTTTATCGACGCCTGCACCGATTCCTGCGCCTGCGGGTCGAGCGTCGTGCGGATCTTGAGGCCGCCCTGGTTCCAGATCTTCTGCCGGTCCTTCTTGGTCTTGCCGAAGACCGGGTCGCTCAGGAAGACGTTCTTCACGTACTCGCAGAAGAAGCCCGCGCCCTTGACCGCGGTGATGCAGCCTTCCTTGGGCGCGCTGATGTTCAGTCCGAGCGGCTTCTCCTTGGCCTTGTCCGCGTCCTCCTGGGAGATGTCGCCGGTGTCGGCCATGCGCTGCAGGACGACGTTGCGCCGCCTCTTGGCCTCGGTCTCGTCGTTGATCGGGTCGTAGCGGCTGGGCGACTGGACGATGCCGGCGAGCATCGCGGCCTCTTCCAGGTTCAGGTCCTTGGCGTGCTTGGAGAAGTACCGCTGGGACGCGGCCTCGACGCCGTACGACTGCTGCCCGAAGAACGTGATGTTCAGGTAGTTCTCGAGGATGCGCTTCTTGCCCAGCTTCTCCTCGACCTGGATCGCGTACTTCAGCTCGCGGATCTTGCGGCCGATGGTCTGCTGGGTGGCCTGGGCGACCTTCGTCGGGTCGTCGCCGGCCTCCTCGACGAAGACGTTCTTGACGTACTGCTGGGTCAGCGTGGACGCGCCCTGGGCCACCCCGCCGCTCTGCGCGTTCTGGTTGAGCGCGCGCAGGATGCCCTTGAGGTCGACCGCGCCGTGCTCGTAGAAGCGGGCGTCCTCGATCGCGACGATCGCCTTCTGCATGTACGGCGAGATGTCCTTGAGGTCCACCACCGTGCGGTTGCGCGAGTAGACCGTCGCGATCGTGCCGCCCTTGTTGTCCAGGATGGTGGTGCGCTGGCTCAGGGGCGGACGCTTCAGATTCGCGGGGATGTCGTCGAAGCTCTCGACCGACCCCTTGGCCGCAAGTCCCAGCGCGCCCACGGCGGGCAGCGCGATACCGGCCAGCACCGCTCCAGCGAGCACGCTGACACCGAGGAACTTGGCGGCCTGCTGCGTTGGTGAGAGACCACCGCCCGAGCGCTTGTTTGCCATGGGGGAAGCCTACGTTCTGATTCGCCGGACAGCCGTATATCCCTTGGCCTAAGCTGCTCTCGGCTGTCACGGCAGTGTCGGTCATACCCGGCTGTATGGGACTTTTGGATCGCTCCGGTCGCTCCGGTCCGCTCTCCAACTGGTCCCTCCGGCAGTCCCATCGCAAGTCACGGCATGACGTCCGGCGAACCCGAATCGTTACTGGACGTCAACCCTCCCCTGCGGTGGGGGCGTGTCCGAATCTGCCTTATGTGTCAGTGGTCGTCCGTTGTGCCTCAGCTGAACTGTCCCGGTTTGCCGGGTTCCTTACGTATGTCCCCAGCTCACTCCGTTGGGTGATCTGCCGCGTACGCATAGTCCGTTCGGGCCATTCAAGATTGGGCCCGAAGGGGGTGTTGCGCTGTGCCCACCTTCCGTAACGTCCTCAACTGGCGGCGGTGAATATGCCGCTGCCGCCGTGGGGGAGCCTCGATTCGGGAGAGGACGGCGCCGGTATGGGCTGGGTTACCGACTGGAGTGCGCAGGCGGCCTGCCGCACTACTGATCCGGATGAACTGTTCGTACAAGGAGCAGCGCAGAACAGGGCCAAGGCGGTCTGCACCGGGTGTCCGGTGCGCACCGAGTGCCTGGCCGACGCGCTGGACAACCGCGTCGAGTTCGGCGTGTGGGGCGGTATGACCGAGCGGGAGCGCCGTGCGCTTCTGCGCAGGCGTCCCACCGTCACCTCGTGGCGCAGGCTGCTCGAGACCGCGCGTACGGAATACGAGCGCGGCGCAGGTCTGCTGCCGCTCGACGTGGACGAAGAGGTGTACGAGAGCTTCGCGGCGGTGGGCTGATCGCCCTGCGCTGTCGCGCGGAATGCCCCTCTGCAGGCACGGGTTGAGCAGCCCTTCTGCAGACAGGGCGGCAGCCAGCTCCGGCCGGTCAGTCTTCGGTCGCGAGCCGGTCTCCGATGGCCCGAAGTCCTGCGATGTCGTGCACATCGCCGGGCAGAGCGGCCACCTCGGTCACGGCCACCTCCGGGTGGAGCGCGGTGAAGCGGTCGCGTGTGCGCTGCTCGCGGGCAAGCAGCTGCATCCGCTCGGCGTGCAGCCTGAGCAGGCCTGCGGTCAGAGTGGTCAGTTGTTCTGCTGGTTGCTCGGCCGGCCGGTTGGTTCCGTCTGTGCCGTTGGTTCGGTCGGAGGCGGGGGAGCCTTCGTCGGGAGTGTCCGAACCTGCGGTGGCTGAGCCGGTGTCATGTGAACTGCCGTGGGATTGTGAAGCCTTGGCAGACTCGCCGGGCGTTTCGGGGGAGTTACGAACTCCAGCTTTCCCGCCCTCCTGATCCACAATGCGGCTGTCTTCAAGATTTTCTGCTTCAAGCATCTCCGCGGCGGCCAGGGCCCGCTCCGCCGACAGCCGGGACGCTCCGCTGCCGTGCACCCGGTTCAGCACGAGACCGGCCAGCGGCATGTCCTCCGCGGCCAGCCGCTCCACGAAGTACGCCGCCTCGCGCAGCGCGTCCCGCTCCGGGGCCGCCACCACGAGGAACGCCGTGCCCGGCGCCTGCAGCAGCCGGTACGTGGCGTCGGCCCGGGTGCGGAAGCCGCCGAACATGGTGTCCATAGCGGCCACGAACGTCTGAACGTCCTGCAGAAGTTGGCCGCCGAGCAGCTTGCCCAGGGCGCCTGTCATCATCGACATGCCGACGTTCAGGAACTTCATCCCGGCCCGGCCGCCCATCTTCGCCGGCGCCATCAGGACCCGGATCAGCTTGCCGTCCAGGAACGAACCGAGCCGCTTCGGCGCGTCCAGGAAGTCCAGCGCGGAACGCGACGGCGGGGTGTCGACGACGATCAGATCCCACTGGTCGCGGGAGCGCAGCTGGCCCAGCTTCTCCATCGCCATGTACTCCTGCGTACCGGCGAAACCGGCCGACAGCGACTGGTAGAAGGGGTTCTCCAGGATCTGGCGGGCCCGGTCGCCGTTCGCGTGCGCCTCGACGATCTCGTCGAAGGTGCGCTTCATGTCGAGCATCATGGCGTGCAGTTCGCCGCCCGCGGACTCGTCGATGCCCTTGACCCGGCGCGGGGTGTTGTCGAGGGAGTCGATGCCCATGGACTGGGCGAGCCTGCGGGCCGGGTCGATCGTGAGCACGACGACCTTCCGGCCGCGCTCGGCGGCACGCAGCCCCAGGGCCGCGGCCGTGGTCGTCTTGCCGACACCGCCCGAGCCGCAGCAGACCACGATGCGGGTCTTCGGGTCGTCGAGCAGGGGGTCGACGTCGAGCGTGCGCACCGCGTCCAGCGTCATGAGATCCCTTGCTTCCGCAGTTCCGTGGCGAGCCGGTAGAGGCCTGCCAGGTCCATTCCCTCGGCGAGCAGCGGCAGTTCGTGCAGGGGCAGGTCCAGGTCGGTCAGTACGGCGCGCTGGTCGCGCTCCAGCGCAAACCGCTCGGCGTACTCCTCGGCCTGTTCCAGCAGCGGGTCCACGAGCCGCTCCGCGAGGCCGCCGCGGCGGGCGCCGCCGAGACCGGCCGACGACAGCGTCTTGGCGAGGGCCGTACGCGGCACGCTCTGCGCGAGCTCCACAGAGGCCTCGTCGAGGACGGCGGGCCGCACCATGTTCACGATGACCCGCCCCACCGGCAGCCGCGCCGCACGCAGCTCACCGATGCCGTCCGCGGTCTCCTGGACCGGCATCTCCTCGAGCAGCGTCACCAGGTGCACCTCGGTCTCGGGCGACTTGATCACCCGCATGACGGCCTGCGCCTGATTGTGTATAGGGCCGATCTTCGCCAGTCCCGCGACCTCGTCGTTCACGTTCAGGAAGCGGGTGATGCGGCCGGTCGGCGGCGCGTCCATGATCACGTAGTCGTACACGAAGCGGCCGCGCTTGTCCTTGCGGCGGACCGCCTCGCAGGCCTTGCCGGTGAGGAGGACATCGCGCAGGCCCGGCGCGATGGTGGTCGCGAAGTCGATGGCGCCGAGCTTCTTGAGCGCGCGGCCCGCGCCACCCATCTTGTAGAACATCTGCAGGTAGTCGAGCAGCGCCAGCTCGGGGTCGATGGCGAGGGCGAACACCTCCCCGCCCCCCGGAGCCACCGCGATCTTCCGCTCCTCGTACGGAAGAGCCTCCGTCTCGAAGACCTGTGCGATGCCCTGCCGGCCCTCGACCTCGACCAGGAGGGTGCGCTTTCCCTCGGTCGCGAGGGCGAGCGCGAGGGCTGCGGCCACCGTGGTCTTGCCGGTACCGCCCTTGCCGCTGACGACCTGGAGCCTGCTCACGCCTTCGAGCCTAACCAGTGGCGGACCGGGCTACGCAGGAGGCCACCGTTCAGGGCGGCTACAGTCGGCCACATGACCAAGTGGGAATACGCGACCGTGCCGCTTCTCGTGCACGCGACGAAGCAGATTCTGGACACCTGGGGCGAGGACGGGTGGGAGCTCGTCCAGGTCGTGCCCGGGCCGAACCCCGAGCAGTTGGTGGCTTATCTGAAGCGCGAGAAGACCGCATGAGCGGGGCCGTCGAGGCGCGGATCGCCGAGCTGGGGCTGACTCTGCCGGAGGTCGTGCCGCCGCTCGCCGCGTATCAACCCGCCGTGCGGACCGGCCCGTACGTCTACACCGCGGGCCAGCTCCCGATGGTGGAGGGCAAGCTTCCGGTCACCGGGAAGGTCGGCGCCGAGGTCACGCCCGAGGAGGCCAGGGACCTGGCCCGTACGTGTGCGCTGAACGCGCTGGCCGCGGTCAAGTCGGTCGCCGGTGACCTGGACCGGATCGCGCGCGTCGTGAAGGTCGTCGGCTTCGTCGCCTCCGCCCCCGACTTCACGGGCCAGCCCGCCGTGCTCAACGGCGCGAGCGAGCTGCTCGGCGAGGTCCTCGGCGACAAGGGCGTGCATGCGCGCAGCGCGGTCGGTGTCGCGGTGCTGCCGCTGGACGCGCCCGTGGAGGTCGAGATCCAGGTGGAGCTCACGGGCGAGGGCTGACAGCCGCCTGGCCTTTCCGCCGAGTGGCGGGCGGATCATGCCCCTCGAACATTCGCCCGCCACGGGTTAGCCTCCGGCCATGGCACATGGTCAGTGGTACCCACCGGAGTGGCCCGACCGCATCCGCGCCGTCGCGAGCGGCGAGCTCACGCCGGCGACCCCGCGCCGGGCCGCCACCGTCATGCTCCTGAGGGACGACGCCGACGGTCCTGCCGTCCATATGCTGCGCAGACGCGCCTCCATGGCCTTCGCCGGAGGCGCGTACGCGTATCCGGGCGGCGGCGTGGATCCTCGCGACGACGACCGCCTGGTCCGCTGGGCGGGCCCCACCCGCGCGCAGTGGGCGGCCCGCCTCGGCGTCGACGAGGCGTCCGCGCAGGCCATCGTGTGCGCGGCGGTGCGCGAGACGTACGAGGAGGCGGGCGTGCTGCTCGCCGGGGCGACCGCGGACACCGTCGTGGGGGACGTCACCGGCGAGGACTGGGACGTGGACCGCGTCGCGCTGATCGACCGCGACCTGTCCTTCGCGGAGTTCCTGGACCGCCGCGGCCTGGTCCTGCGCTCCGATCTGCTGGGCGCCTGGGGCCGCTGGATCACGCCCGAGTTCGAGACGCGCCGCTACGACACGTGGTTCTTCGCGGCCGGACTCCCGGACGGGCAGCGCACCCTCCGCACCTCCCTGGAGGCCGACCGCACGGTGTGGATCCGCCCCGCCGAGGCAGCCGCCCGCTACGACGCGGGCGAACTGCTGATGATGCCGCCGACCATCGCGATGCTGCGCCGGCTCGCCGCGTACGACTCGGCCGCCGAGGTACTCGCGGCCGCGCCCTCCTGCGACATGACGCCGGTGCTGGCCCAGGCCCGGCTGGAGGAGGACACGGTGGTCCTGACCTGGCCGGGCCACGACGAGTTCACCAAGCACATCCCGACCGGGAGGACCGGGGGGCCCGCCGCATGACCGACGCGACCGCCCTTCCGGGCCAGCCCCGCGGCGGGGTGCTCTCCGGCCCCGCGACCGAACGCGCCGTCAACGTCCTCGCCCCCAACGCCTCGGCGATGACGCTCGACGGGACGAACACCTGGATCGTCTCCGAACCGGACTCCGCGCTCGCCGTGGTCATCGACCCGGGGCCGCTGGACGACACGCACCTGCGCCAGGTGATCGAGGCGGCCGAGCAGGCCGGCAAGCGGGTCGCGCTGACGCTGCTCACGCACGGGCACCCGGACCACGCGGAGGGCGCGGCGCGCTTCGCGGAGCTGACACGCACGAAGGTACGCGCCCTCGACCCGGCCCTGCGGCTCGGCGACGAGGGCCTGGCCGCGGGTGACGTGGTGCGTCTCGACGGTCTTGAGCTGCGCGTCGTACCGACGCCGGGGCACACCGCCGACTCGCTCTGCTTCCATCTGCCGGCCGACCGCGCGGTGCTCACCGGGGACACGATCCTGGGCCGCGGTACGACCGTGGTGGCTCACCCGGACGGGCGGCTCGGCGACTATCTGGACTCCCTGCGCCGGCTGCGCTCCCTCACCGTCGACGACGGCGTGCACACCGTGCTGCCGGGCCACGGGCCGGTGCTGGAGGACGCCCAGGGCGCCGTCGAGTTCTACCTCGCCCACCGCGCCCACCGCCTCGCGCAGGTCGAGACGGCCGTCGAGGACGGGCATCGCACGGCCCCCGAGATCGTGGCGCACGTGTACGCCGACGTGGACCGCTCCCTGTGGCCGGCCGCCGAGCTGTCGGTCAGGGCGCAGCTGGACTATCTGCGGGAGCACGGGCTGATCTAGCCGTTCCCGGTACGCGGGGCGTGCCCTGGTGGCGGCAAGCACGACGGGGTCCCGCCCGACCGTGGGCGGGACCCCGTCGCTGTGCTGTCGTGAGCCCTGAGTGCGACCGTGGGTCAGCGCGACCGCTTGGCGAGCCGCTCCACGTCCAGCAGGATCACGGCGCGGGCCTCCAGACGGAGCCAGCCGCGGCCCGCGAAGTCCGCGAGCGCCTTGTTGACCGTCTCGCGGGAGGCGCCGACCAGCTGGGCGAGCTCCTCCTGCGTCAGGTCGTGCACGACGTGGATGCCC
This sequence comes from Streptomyces sp. NPDC002577, assembly GCF_053594815.1. Taxonomy (NCBI): domain Bacteria; kingdom Bacillati; phylum Actinomycetota; class Actinomycetes; order Kitasatosporales; family Streptomycetaceae; genus Streptomyces; species Streptomyces sp. NPDC002577. The sequence goes on from NZ_JBSFWK010000009.1 coordinate 111,295, forward strand.
TCCTCGGACTGCACGCCGAAGCGGCGCGACAGGTCCAGGAGTGCCCGGGCGACACGGCCCGGGACGTCGGAGAAGACCAGGTCGGACATCTGGTCGTTGGTCTTGCGCAGGCGCCGGGCGACGGCGCGCAGCAGGGCGGCGGCCACCTCGGGGCGCGCGTTGAGCCACGGCTGGAGGTCGCCGTGGCCGAGGCCGAGGAGCTTGACCTCGGTGAGGGCCGTGGCGGTGGCCGTACGCGGGCCCGGGTCGAACAGCGACAGTTCGCCGATGAGCTCGCCGGGGCCGAGGACGGCCAGCATGTTCTCGCGGCCGTCGGGGGATGTGCGGTGGAGCTTGACCTTGCCTTCCATGACCACGTACAGGCGGTCACCGGGGTCGCCCTCATGGAACAGCGAGTCACCGCGGGCGAGGGTCACCTCACTCATGGAGGCGCGGAGCTCCGCGGCCTGCTCGTCATCGAGCGCCGCGAAGAGCGGGGCGCGCCGCAGAACGTCGTCCACGAGTTCTCTCCTTGTCGACCTGCTCAGAGGATCTTGCTCCCCCGTGTATCCAGGGGACCGTGCTCCCCATTTTGCCGGACGGTCCAAACAGTGTGATCAGTCACAAGTTTGCCGCACCGGCGTCGCGAGCTGTGCGGGAGGGGGCCAATCGGGGGCCGATCCGCTGGGTCCGGGGCGGATGTCAGTTGCTGGCTTTAGGCTGGTCGGGTGTCCAAAACGCCAGTGAGAGCACGGGCAAAGGGGGCTGGGCTGGTGGTTGTACGCCGTAATTCCGCTATGGGCGAACAGGCTGCCGCCGAGCTCGAGAATGGAACAAACGGGACAAAATCGACGTCGAGTGAAGCGGCCGCCGGGCGGCCGACAACGACGGCCGAGGCCGGGGCTGAGAACTCGAGGGGTGCCGTGGCGAAGAAGGTGCCGGGAGCCGCGAAGAAGACGGCGGCTGCGAAGACGGCGACGGGCGGCGCGAAGAAGACGTCGCCCGCGAAGAAGGCGGCGCCCGCCAAGAAGGCGACACGCGCCAAGAGCGCTCCCGCGGAGACCGTCGCCGCCAAGGCCGCCCTCGTCGAGAGCGCGCGTGCGGCCAAGGCCGCCGCCAAGCCCGAGTCCCGTGCGGCGCTCGTCCGCCGTGCCCGCCGGATCAACCGCGAGCTCGCCGACGTCTATCCGTACGCCCACCCCGAGCTCGACTTCGAGAGCCCGTACCAGCTTCTGCTCGCCACCGTGCTCTCCGCCCAGACCACGGACCTGCGGGTGAACCAGACCACGCCGGCGCTCTTCGCCAAGTACCCGACCCCGGAGGACCTGGCCGCCGCCAACCCCGAAGAGGTCGAGGAGCTCATCCGGCCGACGGGGTTCTTCCGCGCCAAGACCAAGTCGATCATGGGTATCGCGACCGCCCTGCGCGACGAGTTCGACGGCGAAGTGCCAGGTCGGCTCGAGGATCTGGTGAAGCTGCCCGGTGTGGGCCGCAAGACGGCCTTCGTCGTGCTCGGCAACGCCTTCGGAGTGCCGGGGCTGACTGTCGACACCCACTTCGGCCGGCTCGTCCGCCGCTGGAAGTGGACCGACGAGACGGACCCGGACAAGGTCGAGGCGGCCGTCGGGGCGCTGTTCCCGAAGAGCGACTGGACGATGCTCTCGCACCGTGTGATCTTCCACGGCCGGCGCATCTGCCACTCCCGCAAGCCCGCCTGCGGCGCCTGCCCCATCGCCCCGCTCTGCCCGGCGTACGGCGAGGGTGAAACGGACCCGGAGAAGGCGAAGAAACTCCTGAAGTACGAAAAGGGCGGTATGCCGGGCCAGCGCCTCAAGCCGCCACCGGACTATCCGGGCCGGCCCGCGCCACCACTGGGGGCCAGGTGAGGAGGCCGTCGGCGGGTCGGCCGATCGGCCCATCGGCGGGCCGTCCGGTGGAACCATCCGCATGGGCGGAGGCGTTGTGCTCAGACAGACGGGGGTGGCGATGACGCACGTGAGCCATATGGACGCCGACAGGGCCTGGGACCAGGACGGCTCGGTGGCGGTGAGTACCGAGGGCCTGCCCGAGTGGCTGGCCCCCGTGGTGCGTGCCGCGGAGTCGGTCGAGCCGCGGCAGCTCAGCCGCTTTCTGCCGCCGGAGGACGGTGCGGGCCGCCAGTCGGCCGTACTGATCCTGTTCGGCGAGGGCGAACGCGGACCGGAGCTGCTGCTGATGGAGCGGGCCGGCTCCCTGAGGTCGCATGCCGGGCAGCCGTCGTTCCCCGGCGGCGCCCTGGACCCGGAGGACGGCGACCCGGCGGCCGCGGGGCCGCTGCGCGCAGCCCTGCGCGAGGCCGAGGAGGAGACAGGGCTCGACCCGCGGGGCGTCCAGCTCTTCGGCGTCCTGCCGAAGCTGTACATCCCGGTGAGCCGCTTCGTCGTCACACCCGTGCTGGGCTGGTGGCGCGAGCCGTCCCCGGTCGGCGTAGTCGACCCGGCGGAGACGGCCCGTGTCTTCACGGTCCCCGTGGCGGATCTCACTGACCCGGCCAATCGTGCGATGGCCGTGCACCCGAGGGGTCACCAAGGCCCCGCGTTCCTGGTCGCATCGGCCCTGGTCTGGGGTTTCACAGCCGGAGTGATCGACCGGCTCCTTCACTACTCGGGCTGGGAGCGCCCCTGGGACACCAGCAAGCAGGTCCCGCTCGACTGGCGTGCATGACAGGCTGGCGTACGTGATGTGTGATCCCGGGGACCTGACATCGGCAGCTCCGCCGGGGGCCCCGCGGGGACCCCGCCAGGAGACGGCGGCCGCAATGCGAGGCGAGGCTTGAATCGGTGAACGTGCTGGACATCCTGTTGCTGGTCGCCGCTGTGTGGTTCGCGATCGTGGGCTACCGCCAGGGGTTCGTCGTCGGCATCCTGTCGGTGATCGGCTTCCTCGGCGGCGGTCTCGTCGCGGTCTACGTCCTGCCCGTCCTCTGGGACAAGGTGACGAACGGTGCCCAGGTGACCACCACGGCCGCCGTCGTCGCGGTCGTCGTGGTCATCGTCTGCGCCTCCGTCGGCCAGGCCTTCACCACACACCTGGGCAACAAGCTCCGCCGGTACATCACGTGGTCCCCGGCCCGCGCCCTGGACGCCACGGGCGGCGCCCTGGTGAACGTGGTGGCGATGCTGCTGGTGGCCTGGCTCATCGGCTCGGCCCTGGCGGGCACGACACTGCCGACGCTCGGCAAGGAAGTGCGCAACTCCAAGGTGCTGCAGGGCGTCTCCCAGGCGCTGCCCGCACAGGCGAACACCTGGTTCGCGGACTTCTCCTCGGCCCTCGCGCAGAACGGCTTCCCGCAGGTCTTCAGCCCGTTCTCGAACGAGCCCATCACCGAGGTGCAGGCCCCCGACCCCGCGCTCGCCAACAGCCCCGTGGCCAGCCGCGCCCAGCGCTCCATCGTCAAGGTCGTCGGCACCGCGGAGAGCTGCGGCAAGGTCCTCGAAGGCACGGGCTTCGTCTTCGGCGACCGCCGGGTCATGACCAACGCCCATGTGGTCGGCGGCGTGGACGAGCCCACCGTCCAGATAGGCGGCGAGGGCAAGCTCTACGACGCCACGGTCGTCCTCTACGACTGGCGGCGGGACATCGCCGTACTGGACGTGCCGAAGCTCAAGGCGCCCGCGCTGAAGTTCTCCTCCACCGACGCCACCAGCGGCAGCAGTGCGATCGTCGCCGGCTTCCCGGAGAACGGCTCGTACGACGTGCGTCCCGCGCGTGTGCGCGCCCGCATCCCGGCCAACGGCCCGGACATCTACCACCGCGGCACGGTGAGCCGCGATGTGTATTCGCTCTACGCGACGGTGCGCCAGGGCAACTCCGGAGGCCCGCTGCTCACCCCCGACGGCAAGGTCTACGGCGTGGTCTTCGCCAAGTCGCTCGACGACCCCAACACGGGCTACGCACTCACCGCCGACGAGGTACGCCAGGACGCCGACCGGGGCCGCACCGCGAACCAGCAGGTCGACAGCGAGGGGTGTGCCCTGTAGCGGCGCGTGCCCGGAGCGGGTGCGTGACCGCAGCAGGGGTGTGCCTGGATCAGCAGCGTGCCCTGCAGAGGGGCGCGTACGTCCGGGGAGCGCCGGAGAGCCGTCGGAGGAGCCGAGGGCCGCGCGTGTGCCGCCGCAGCTAGCCGCGCGTGTGCCGCAGGCGCGCCGAGACCCAGCGGGCCCTGCGGCGGAGGATGCGGGGAATGCCGATCACCTGGGAGGAATCGTCCGGTCCCGCATGATGCGGACCGCCCTCCTGATGACTGGTCAGCCCCGTGGCCGAGCGGCGGTTGCGTGCTGCGTCACTGTAGTCGTGCGTCCAGCCCATACCCCGAGGTCTGCCCGTGCCTCAAGGTCGGTAACCGCGCGACGGGCCCTCAATTGGCCTATGCGGCAGGCATGTGGCGTTCGAAGGACTGGTGTTCCCGTCCGATTAACGACCACTCGGACGGCCGCTGGAAGAAGCCCGGCACAGGCCCGTCAGCGATCCGGTTCGGGATCCTTCAGCCAGTTGACCAGCTCGGCAGAGAACGCAACCGGGTCCTCTTCATGCGGGAAGTGCCCCAGCCCGTCGAACAGCCGCCAGCGGTACGGGGCTTCCACGTACTCGCCCGAACCCGCGGCGCTGCGCGTACGCATCACCGGATCGAGGGAGCCGTGCAGATGCAGCGTCGGCACCCGCACGGGCCGCTTCATACGGCGGTTGAACTGGATGCCGTCGGGCCGCGCCATGGAGCGGACCATCCACCGGTACGGCTCGATCGAGCAGTGCGCCGTCGAGGGAATGCACATCGCCCGCTGGTACGTCTCGATCGCCTCGTCCTCCGGGGGCCGCGGCCCCGACCACTCCCGGATGAGCCGGCCCGTCAGCGCGCCGCCGTCGGCGACCAGCTGACGCTCGGGAATCCACGGCCGCTGGAAGCCCCAGATGTAGGAGCCCGCGGCGGTCTGCCGGAAGTCGGAGAGCATCGCCGAGCGCCAGCGCCGCGGATGCGGCATCGAGGAGACGGCGAGCCGGCGCACCAGCTTGGGGCGCATCACGGCCGCCGTCCACGCCAGATAGCCGCCGAGGTCGTGACCGACCAGCGCCGCGTCGGGCTCGCCGAGGGACCGTACGACACCCGTGATGTCGAGTGCGAGGTTCGCGGGGTCGTAGCCGCGCGGCGTGCGGTCGCTGCCGCCCACGCCGCGCAGGTCCATCGCGACCGCGCGGAAGCCCGCGTCGGCGAGCGCGACCATCTGGTGCCGCCAGGTCCACCAGAACTGCGGGAAGCCGTGCAGCAGCAGGACCAGTGGCCCGTCGCCCAGTTCGGCGATGTGGAAGCGCGCGCCGTTGGCGGCGACGTCCCGGTGCGTCACCTTCTGCGGGCCGGGGATGTCGATGCGTACGGCTGAAGCAGGCTGCGCCGAACGGGCCGAGGGGGCGGAGGGGTCCGTCATGAGGACGAGCGTGCCACAGCCTCGGCCTTGCCGCCGACGCCTTCCGGCAGGCCGAGCCGGGCGGAGGCGGTAACCGCGGCACGGGGATGCGGCTTGGCCTTCTGCAGGACCGCGGCCGTCTCCTTGGCGGAGGCCACGGCCTTCTGCGGCCCGCCGCCCTTCTTGGCCTTCTTCGCGAACACCACGCCGATCAGCGCCAGCAACCCGGCCACCAGCACGTTCGCGGCGAAGGACAGCAGGAAGCAGACCGACAGATGCCAGTGGCTCCACGCGTTGATGCCGTACGCCAGGGCGAAGCTCAGCATGGGCAGGGAGAAGATCAGTACCGCACCCGCCGCCGCGAACGCTCCGCCGCCCACCGCACCGCGCTTGACGTCCTGGCGCAGCTGGGCCTTGGCCAGCGCGATCTCGTCGTGCACCAGTGCGGACATCTCGCTGGTCGCCGAGGCGAACAGCTGGCCGATGCTGCGTTCGGCGCCGACAGGGCCGTCGGATGCGGTCATCGCGGTCTCCCTCTTCTCTTCTGCGGGTTCTGACACCTGGGGTCCCCCGGCGGTGGCCGGGGGAGTGCGTACTGCCCCTCTGATGTCAGATCATGCCGGACGGTCGTCCTGGCCGCCTGCCCCGGACGCCGCTTCCGCACGCCTGCGGTGCTCGGCGGCCTTCTCCTCGTAGATCCGGGCCATGCGCAGGTGGTACTCGGGGTCGTCCAGCTCGTAGACGTCGGGGATGCCGTCGAGGTCCTCGTCGCGCTCCTCGTCCTCGCACAGCTTGCGGTACTTGGCGTTGCGGATCTTCAGCAGTACGCCGGAGACGAGAGCCGCTATGACGGAGCCCGTGAGGACGGCCGCCTTGACCACGTCGGACAGCACCGGGTCATCGGCGAAGGCGAGCTCGTCGATCAGCAGCGAGACGGTGAAGCCGATGCCCGCGAGGGACGCCAGCGCGAAGACGTCGGGCCATACGAGGTCCTCGCTGAGCGAAGCCCTGGTGAACCGGGCCGTCAGCCAGGTGCCGCCGAAGATGCCCACCGCCTTGCCCACGACCAGCCCCAGCACCACACCCAGCGCCTCGGGCCGCGTGAAGACCGCGCCGAGGGCCCCGCCGGAGACCGCCACACCGGCGCTGAGCAGCGCGAACAGCGGCACGGCGAGGCCCGCGGAGAGGGGGCGTACGAGGTGCTCGATGCGCTCGCCGGGGGCCTGCTGCTCACCCTCGCGGCGCGTGCAGCGCAGCATCAGACCCATGGCGACACCCGCGATGGTGGCGTGGACGCCGCTGTTGTACATCAGCCCCCAGATGACCAGCGCGAGCGGCACGTAGACGTACCAGCCCCGGACGCCCTTGCGCAGCAGCAGCCAGAACACGGCGAGGCCGGCGACGGCGCTGCCGAGTGCCGCGAAGTTCAGGTGGCTGGTGAAGAACACGGCGATGATCAGGATCGCGAAGAGATCGTCGACGACGGCCAGCGTCAGCAGGAAGGCGCGCAGCGCGGACGGCAGCGAGGTGCCGATGACCGCGAGGACGGCGAGCGCGAAGGCGATGTCGGTCGCCATCGGCACGGCCCACCCTTGGAGTGAACCTCCGCCGACCGTGTTGACCAGCGTGTAGACGAGCGCGGGTACGGCCATACCGCAGATCGCCGCGACGACCGGGAGCACCGCCGCCTTGGGGTCGCGCAGATCACCGGCGACGAGTTCCCGCTTGAGCTCGATTCCGGCGACGAAGAAGAAGACCGCGAGCAGCCCGTCGGCGGCCCAGTGCTGGACGGAGAGGTCCAGGCCGAGTGCGGCGGGCCCGACATGGAAGTCGCGCACGGCCTCGTAGCTGCCGTGGAGCGGGGTGTTCGCCCAGATCAGCGCTGCGACAGCGGCGACGAGCAGGAGGACGCCGCCGAGCGTTTCGGCGCGCAGGGCGTCCGCGACGTAGTTCCGCTCCGGGAGGGACAGGCGGCCCAGTACCTTGCGGGTCTTCGGGGGTGCGGGTGCGGGCGCGGCCACGGGTGGGACCTCCTGGGCGTGTTCGGCAAAACGGTTCGCTGTACTGCGTTGCCGACCAGACTTCCCGGCGCACCCTGACACGATCATTGCGCGATCGTTTACGCGTTCCTGACGCGAGAACCACCCTACCGGGTGGCCGCGGGGCCTACCTGATGATCTTCATGTGACGTGCGCTGACGTGCGATGACATGTGCTGACGTGCGGTGACGTGCGAGAAGGGCACCCGGCGTGCTGCCGGATGCCCTTCTCGGTGCATAGCCGTCCGGTGTCAGTCCTCGCTCGGCGCAGCCGGAAGCTTCGACTGGATGAGGTCCATGACGGACGAGTCAGTCAGCGTCGTGACGTCTCCCAGCTGCCTGTTCTCGGCGACATCGCGCAGCAGCCGCCGCATGATCTTGCCGGAGCGTGTCTTCGGCAGCTCGGCGACCGGCAGGATCCGCTTCGGCTTGGCGATCGGCCCGAGCGTGGAGCCGACGTGGTTGCGCAGCTCACCGACCAGGTCGGCCGACTCCGCGGCCGTACCCCGCAGGATCACGAAGGCGACGATGGCCTGGCCGGTCGTCTCGTCCGCCGCGCCCACGACCGCCGCCTCGGCGACCGACGGGTGCGAGACCAGCGCCGACTCGACCTCGGTGGTCGAGATGTTGTGGCCGGACACCAGCATCACGTCGTCGACCCGGCCGAGCAGCCAGATGTCGCCGTCCTCGTCCTTCTTCGCGCCGTCGCCCGCGAAGTACTTGCCCTCGAAGCGGGACCAGTAGGTGTCGATGAACCGCTGGTCGTCGCCCCAGATGGTGCGCAGCATCGAAGGCCACGGCTCGGTCAGGACGAGGTAGCCGCCTCCGCCGTTGGGCACCTCGCTCGCCTCGTCGTCGACGACGGTCGCGGAGATGCCGGGCAGCGGGGTCTGGGCGGACCCGGGCTTGGTCTCGGTGACGCCGGGCAGCGGCGAGATCATCATCGCGCCGGTCTCGGTCTGCCACCACGTGTCCACGATCGGGCACGTGTCGGCGCCGATGTGCTTGCGGTACCAGATCCACGCCTCCGGGTTGATCGGCTCACCGACCGACCCCAGGATGCGCAGGCTGGACAGGTCGAACTTGGCGGGGATGTCGTCGCCCCACTTCATGAACGTACGGATCGCGGTCGGCGCCGTGTACAGGATGGTCACCCCGTACTTCTGCACGATCTCCCAGAAGCGTCCCTGGTGCGGGGTGTCGGGCGTGCCCTCGTACATGACCTGCGTCGCGCCGTTCGCCAGCGGTCCGTACACGATGTACGAGTGGCCGGTGACCCAGCCGACGTCGGCGGTGCACCAGTAGACGTCCGTCTCGGGCTTGAGGTCGAACACCGCGTGGTGCGTGTACGCGGCCTGTGTGAGGTAGCCGCCGGAGGTGTGCAGGATGCCCTTCGGCTTACCCGTCGTACCGGACGTGTACAGGATGAACAGCGGGTGCTCGGCGTCGAAGGCCTCCGGGGTGTGCTCGGCCGGCTGCTGCTCGACCAGCTCGTGCCACCACACGTCGCGGCCTGAAGTCCAGGCGACGTCCTGCCCGGTGCGCCGTACGACCAGGACGTGCTCGACGCGGTCCACGCGCGCGACGGCCTCGTCCACGGCGGGCTTGAGCGCGGCCGGCTTGCCGCGTCGGTAGCCGCCGTCGGAGGTGATGACGACCTTGGCGTCGGCATCTTCGATACGGGTGGCCAGCGCGTCGGCCGAGAAGCCGCCGAAGACGACCGAGTGCGCGGCGCCGACCCGGGCGCAGGCCAGCATGGCGATCGCGGTCTCCGGGATCATCGGCATGTAGACGGCGACGCGGTCGCCCTTCTGCACACCGAGCGAGGTCAGGGCGTTCGCGGCCTTCGAGACCTCGTCCTTCAGCTCGGCATAGGTGATGGCCCGGCTGTCGCCCGGCTCGCCCTCGAAGTGGATCGCGACGCGGTCGCCGAGGCCCGCCTCGACATGGCGGTCCACGCAGTTGTACGCGACGTTCAGCTTGCCGTCCGCGAACCACTTGGCGAACGGCGGATTCGACCAGTCCAGCGTCTCGGCCGGCTCGACGGCCCAGGTCAGCCGGCGCGCCTGCTCGGCCCAGAACCCGAGCCGGTCAGCCTTGGCCTGTTCATACGCCTCCGCGGTGACGTTGGCGTGCGCGGCCAGGTCGGCGGGCGGCGCGAACCTCCGCTCCTCCTTGAGCAGGTTGGCCAGGCTTTCGTTGCTCACGACATCTCCCTTTCCCAGGGTGTCCGTTGTGTCCCAGGCCATAGCTCATCAGGCCGAAGCCATGGGTGCAAGGGTCTGCAGCCAAATTGGTTTAGACCTTTACGTGAGTATGGCCCCGTGTGCGGGCACACCTCGGGGTACACGGGGTCATACCTACTCACGGATGGGAAGGGGGAGAGGTTCAGGCGTGCGAGTCCTGCAGGGACACCTCGCCTACCTGGTCGAAGACCATGCCGTCGGGTGCGCTGCCGGAGAGCAGATACGCCTGCGCCTCGCCCACATGGAAGTACATGCCGTGGAGCTCGAGCGTCCCGTCCGCGAGCCGCCGAGCCACCGACTCGTGCGCCCGCAGATGCTCCAACTGCTGCACCACATTGGTCAGACAGAGCTTCTCGACGTCATCGGCCGGCTCTCGTGCCGCCAGCCGCGCCCAGGGCCGCTCGGCGTCCGCCAGGCGCCGAAGGCTGGGCAGCCCGTGCCGCAGCCAGCGCCTGAGGGGTGTCTGAGCACTGTCAGGCGGGGCGGGGCGGGCGCCCGTGGGCTGATGCCCGGCCTCCCCGTCGGACTGCCCGTGCCCGGCGGATCCGGCGGACCCGGCGGACTGCAGAAGGGCCTGCATCGCACCGCATCCGGAGTGCCCGCACACGGTGATCGACTGCACTTCGAGGACGTCCACGGCGTACTCGATGGCTGCCGCGACCGAGTCGTCACCGCTCTCCTCGCCCGGCAGCGGCACCAGGTTGCCCACGTTGCGTACGACGAACAGGTCGCCCGGACCGCTGGAGGTGATCATCGAGGTGACGAGCCGGGAGTCGGCGCAGGTCAGAAACAGCTGGGTGGGCCGCTGGCCTTCGCGCGCCAGCCGGGCGAGCTCACCACGGACCAGTGGAGCGGTGTTGCGCTGGAACGCGCTGATCCCGCTGGCGAGTTGGTGACCGCTGGGCAGGCCGTCCTCCTGTGCGGGCCGGGGCCGGTCGCAGTGGTGGTTGCGCCACGGCGTCCACGGGCGGCAGCACGAGTGCGAGGCGATCGTGGGCTCCATGAGCCGTCCCCAGGCACGCGCCTTCTCCGCCACTCTCGACCTCCTTCTGGCGTGGGGATCCCGGGAGTCCTGCTGAGCGGCCTTGCCGCCTTGTGCCGAGTCGCCTTGATGGGCAGGGGAGGCCGCGATCCCCGCGCGGCCGGCCATCTCGACCGATCCGCCGTGTGCCCGGTGGGAGTCCTGCCAGTCCTGCAGCGATTCGTACGCCGCGTGGTCCATGAACGAGCCGTCCAGCTCGACCACGACATGCGCACCCTGGGGTACGTGGTGCAGGGCCCGGCTGAGCCTGGGCACGGCGAGGAACGTCAGCTGCCCGCGTACCCGGACGTGGTGGGTGCCGTAGGCGTCCTCCTCGTGGGTGATGCGGGTGTGGGCCAGCCGGTGCAGGGCGACGGCGACCGCGACGGCGATGCCGATTCCCACGCCCTCCAGTACGCCGAGGAACACCACGCCCACCGTGGTCACCGCGTAGACCAGCACCTCGCGGTGGCGGGTGACCGTACGGATGTGGGTGATGCTGACCATCTGGACGCCGACCGCCATGACCAGCGCGGCCAGTGCGGCCAGCGGGATCAGGTCGAGCACCGGCACGAGAAGGAGCGCTGCCACCACGACCCACAGTCCGTGCAGCATGGCGGAGTTGCGGCTGACGGCGCCCGCCTGGACGTTCGCCGCGCTGCGCACCGCGACGCCGGTGACGGGCAGGCCGCCGAGCGCTCCCGAGACGATGTTGGCGGTGCCCTGGCCGCGCAGCTCCCGGTCGAGGTCCGCCCGCGGCACGCGGGGCCCCTTGCGTGTTGCGGCCAGCTTGTCCACGGCGACGGCTGACAGCAGCGACTCGACGCTCCCGACGAGTGTGACGGTCAGCACGGCGGCCGCGATGCCCAGCACGGGTCCGTCGGGCAGCTGCGGCAGCGCATGGCTCGACCAGGAGGGCAGATCCACCCTGGGCAGTCGCAGCCCGGCCAGTGCCGCCACGGCCGTGGCCAGCGCGACCGCCGCGAGGGCGGCGGGGATCTTCCGGGCCGCGCGCCCTGCCCGCCCGGGAATCCGGGGCCAGGCCAGCAGCACGGCCAGGGTCAGCAGGCTCACCGAGAGCGCCGCCGGATGCAGCCGGGCCAACTGGCCCGGCAGTGCGACCAGGTTGTCGACCACGGAGCTCTGCGGGGTGCTGCCGAGCACGACGTGCAGCTGGGCGAGGGCGATGGTGACGCCGATGCCGGCCAGCATGCCGTGCACGATGGCGGGGCTGACGGCGAGCGCGGAGCGCGCCACCCGGAGCAGGGCCAGGCCGAGTTGGGCGAGGCCGGCGAGGACGGTGATGGCGCAGGTCGTACGCCATCCGTAGCGATGGATGATCTCGGCGGTCACCACGGTGAGCCCGGCGGCCGGACCGCTCACCTGGAGCGGTGCGCCGCCGAACCGGCCTACCACGAGGCCGCCCACCGCGGCGGCGACGAGGCCTGCCTGGAGCGGTGCTCCGGTGGCGAGAGCGATGCCCAGCGACAGCGGCAGGGCGATCAGGAAGACGGCCACCGAGGCGGACAGGTCGGCGCCGCTGATCCGGAACCTTCCGTGCCGGCCCGGGGGCGGGCTGTGGGGTCCATGGGCGTCGGTCGTGAGTGATGAGTCGTCGGTGCGAGTGGGGACGCAGGCTGACATCTTTTCCCGTCTCCTCCGGGGCGGCGCGGTCGCGGAACTGGGGGCCCGGCCATTGCCGGGTGGGTCGCGGCCGTGGGTCACGGCGTTGCAGCGGCGGGATTTCTCAATTCTTGGTAAACGAACCGTAATGCAGCGTAAAGACTGGTGCCCAATAATCGGGTCAAAAGGGTCACTTTTTCATCCCGGCGAGTGAACGTGCCCCCATTTCGGCTTGTCGGACTAGTTCTTCCGCGGCCTCATGCGACGTTGGGCGCGCCGTTGACATTCCCGGCAAAACGCCTCGATCGGCGAACCGGCCCGGATCGATGCGTGTCTTCGAATCGACGCACTGCCCCGACCCGAAGGAAGAAGGTGGGCGGATGACGGCCGTCACCGTGAGGATCGCTGCGGGGATCACGACCGCCGCAGCCTGTGCCGCAGCCCTCGCGGGCTGCTCCGGCGACGCCACCGGCGCCAAGGAGGGCACGAGGGAGGGTGCCAAGGGGCGGAAGGGGCCCGTGGCACCCGCTCCGGCTCCGGCCCCGAAGAGCGCGGTGCGCCTGATCGGTGACGGTTCGACCGCGTACACCGGGGTGCAGCCGCATCTGGCGAAGCCGCAACGCCTGAGGTCCGGCCAGAAACCGCCGCAGTTCGTGGTGTTCTCGTGGGACGGTGCGGGAGAGGACAGCCAGAAGCTGTTCTCGTACTTCCGCAAGGTGGCCAAGAAGAACAACGCCACCATGACGTACTTCCTCAGCGGCGTGTACATGCTCCCCGAGGAGAAGGCCGACCTCTACCGGCCGCCGCACCACTCGCCCGGCCGCTCGGACATCGGCTTCAACGACCGCGGGGGCATCAAGGCGACCGTGGAGCAGCTCCGCGGGGCCTGGCTCGAGGGCAACGAGATCGGCACGCACTTCAACGGCCACTTCTGCGGCAGCGGAGGGGGCGTCGGCGAGTGGTCGGTGGAGGACTGGAAGGACGAGATCCGGCAGGCCAAGTCCTTCGTGAAGTCCTGGAAGACGAACGCGGGCCTGAGGGCGACGGCGCCGCTGCCCTTCGACTACGACAAGGAGCTCATCGGTGCCCGCACACCCTGCCTGGAGGGCAGGGAGAACTTCCGCCGGGCGGCCCGCGAGCTCGGCTTCCGCTACGACACCAGCGGCGTCGACAACCAGGTCTGGCCCGAGCGCAAGGGCGGCCTCTGGGACCTGTCGATGCAGCTCGTACCGGTGCCGGGACGGTCCTTCGAGACGCTGACCATGGACTACAACTTCATGGTCAACCAGTCCGGCACCGCCACCCAGGGTGACCCGTCGATGCGTGAGTACTGGGGCAACCAGATGCGCGACGGCCTGCTGCGGGGCTTCGACCGCGCCTACCACGGCAACCGCGCGCCACTGATCATCGGCAACCACTTCGAGTCCTGGAACGGCGGCACCTATATGCGGGCCATCGAGCAGACCGTCCAGCGGGTGTGCAACAAGCCGGACGTGCGCTGCGTCTCCTTCCGGCAGCTCGCCGACTGGCTCGACGCCCAGGACCCGGCCGTCCTCGGCAAGCTGCGCCGCCTGGACGTCGGCGAGGCCCCGAAGGCGGGCTGGGCCGCCTATCTCGCCGCCGCGCCCTCGCCGGCCCCGAAGGGGGCCCCGGGCTCTTCGGCGTCCGGGGCTCCGGCATCAGGGGCTCCGGTGCCCAGGGCTTCGGCATCCGGGGTTTCAGCGTCCGGGGCTTCGACGCCCAGGCAAGGCTAGGGACGTCCCCGGGACGGGACGCTCAGGGATCGCTCGGGCCGGTGCCGTAACGCGCGGGCCTGGGCGATCCGGCGCTCAGGCCGGCTGAGGGGCACCGACCTGCGAGCCGTCGAGGCTCTCCCGCAGCACGAAACCGGGGTCCACCTGCGCGGCCAGATCTGCTCCCGTCCGCGCGTTGCCCCAGCTCTGCGCGTTCTTCAGGTGGAAGTGCACCATCTGGCGCGTGTAGCGGTCCCAGTCACGAACGTCGTACGTCGCGTCGGCTGCGGCCCGAAGTGCCTGCAGGGCACGGTGGTTGGCGTCCTCCAGGAGTGCGAACCGGGGCGGGCGGCCCTTCTCCATGGCGCGCACCCAGTCCGATTGCCCGACCGTCACGAGCAGGTCCTCTCCCACCTCCGCTCGCAGGAAGTCGATGTCGTCCTGCCCCTGCACCTTGTTGCCGACGACCTTCAGCGCGACGCCGAAGTCCCGTGCGTACTCCTTGTACTGGCGGTAGACGGACACCCCCTTACGGGTCGGCTCGGCCACCAGGAAGGTCATGTCGAAGCGGGTGAACATGCCGGACGCGAAGGAGTCCGAGCCTGCCGTCATGTCGACGACCACGTACTCGCCGCGGCCGTCCACGAGATGGTTCAGGCACAGCTCCACCGCGCCCGTCTTCGAGTGGTAGCAGGCGACACCGAGGTCGGCTTCCGTGAAGGGGCCGGTGACCATCAAACGGACGGCGGCGTCGTCGAGTTCCACCGGGCGGGCGCACGCCTCGTAGACCGGATTGTTCTCGCACACCCGCAGCAGCCGGGAGCCGGCGCCGGGCGGCGTCGTCTTGATCATCGTCTCGGCGGAGGAGATCCGCGGGTTGATGCCGCGCAGATAGTCCTTGATGAGCGGCAGTCGGTCGCCCATCGCGGGCAGCGCGGCGGCCTCCAGCTCGTCCAGACCGAGCGCGGGGCCCAGGTGCTGGTTGATGTCCGCGTCGACGGCGAGCACCGGAGCGCCGGTGGCGGCGAGGTGACGGATGAAGAGGGAGGACAGCGTGGTCTTGCCGCTGCCGCCCTTACCCACGAAAGCGATCTTCATGTTCGCCAAGCGTAATGGTGCGATCTCGGAGCGTGGCAACTCGACGGCCGCAAGACCACTCCTTTGTGGCCGGTTACGAGTGTGGTGAGAAGCTCATCGGAGCAGTGATGGCGGGAGATCGCCCGGCGCGTAGGGTCGTACTCATGAGTACGACAGGGGCGTCCGCCGACCCGCTCGTGGCCCTGGGCGCGCTGCCCGGTGTCGCCGAGTCCGTGGAATCGGTGCGCAAGGCGGTGGACCGGGTCTACGGCCACAGGATCATGCGCCGCCGCAGCAACGAGATCACGTCCGAGGCCGCGCTGCGCGGAGCACGCGGATCGGCCGCGCTGTCCGGCGCGGACTGGGCACTCGAAGAGGTGCGTCGGCGCACCGACTTCAGCGGCGACGAGGAGGCGCGTACCGTCGGCGCGGCCCTGCGGCTGACCGCTGAGGCGGGCCAACTGCTCTCCATCTGGCGGCAGTCGCCGCTGCGCGTGCTGGCCCGCCTCCACCTCGTGGCGGCCGCCGGCCGGTCCGACGAGGTCGGGCGGCCCCGGCGGGACGGTGAACCGGTCGACGAACCGCTGACCGATCTTCCGCTGCCGGACGCGGAGGAGGTGGCAGGCCGTCTGGAGGGCCTGTCGCAGCTGATCATCGCGGGCAGCCAGGCCCCGGCGCTGGTGACCGCGGCCGTGGTGCACGGTGAACTGCTGGCCCTGCGCCCCTTCGGCTCCCACAACGGGCTGGTCGCGCGCGCCGCCGAGCGCATCGTGCTGATCGGCAGCGGCCTCGACCCGAAGTCGATCTGCCCGGCCGAGGTCGGGCATGCGGAACAGGGCCGGGCCGCCTACGTGGCAGCCCTCGAGGGCTATGTGTCCGGTACGGCAGAGGGGGTGGCCGCCTGGATCGCGCACTGCGGGCGCGCGGTCGAGCTGGGGGTCAGGGAGTCGACGGCGGTCTGCGAGGCGCTCCAGCGCGGAGCGGCCTGAGGCCGACGGGCCGGCTGGACCAGCGGACAGGGCTGCGGCGGTACGAGGATTCGTACCGCCGCTGGCATGTCCACCCGGTTACCATGCGTCCTCTGTATCTGCCCATCAGGCCGGGGACTGTGCCCGTTGCCTGGTGCGGCTGGCCCGTAATCGACGGGTCGACGTCGCGTGGGTGCCCGGTGTTCATACATCGGTCCGTGGGCCTTGGGTTGCGTTACAAGTGATCCTTCCGGATATGCCTTGGTCTCGCGGGCCGTTGAGTCCTTTGTACTCCAGGGCCGAGGGCAAGCGGAAGTAGTCGCTACACTTCTTTACTTTCGGGTTCAAACAACGGTAATTCGGACACCTCGGGTGGCGTCTGTGCTGGTGGGGGCCGGTCCGAGCCGCTGAGGCGGCCGGGACGGACCGGGTGGTCAGGCCGTCGCCGTGCGGCGCCGGCTCGCGTACCAGACCAGGCCCGCGGTGGCGGCTGCGGCGCCGACGGCGGCCATCGCGGCAAGGGCGGGGCGCGGGGGCACCTTGAACGAGGGGATCCGCTGCTTGAGCCGGACGGGCCGGTGGAAGTCGAGAATCGGCCACTGGCGCGCCATGGCCTCACGGCGCAGTGCGCGGTCGGGGTTGACCGCATAAGGATGACCGACGGACTCCAGCATGGGCACGTCGGTCATCGAGTCGCTGTACGCATAACATCGCGCGAGGTCGTACCCCTCGGATGCCGCCAGCTCCTTTATCGCCTCCGCCTTGGTGGGCCCGTACGCGTAATACTCCACCTCGCCCGTGAAGCAGCCGTCCTCGCCGACGACCATCCGCGTCGCCACGACACGGTCCGCCCCGAGCAGCTCGCCGATGGGCTCGACGACCTCGGCACCCGAGGTGGAGACGATCACGACGTCGCGGCCGACGGTGTGGTGCTCCTCGATGAGCGAGGCGGCCTCGTCATAGATGAGCGGGTCGATCAGGTCGTGCAGGGTCTCGGCGACGATCTCCTTCACCTGCTGCACGTTCCACCCGCGGCACAGCGCCGACAGGTACTCGCGCATACGCTCCATCTGATCGTGGTCTGCCCCGCCCGCCAGGAAGACGAACTGGGCGTACGCGGTGCGCAGTACGGCCCGGCGGTTGATCAGTCCGCCTTGGTAGAAGGACTTGCTGAAGGTGAGCGTGCTGGACTTCGCAATGACCGTCTTGTCCAGGTCGAAGAAGGCCGCAGTGCGGGGTGACGAGTGGTTTTCCACGAGCCAGAGCATAGGCGCCCACCATTCGGCGTAAGGTGTGGCGCGTGGGTTTGCCTGAGAGGGCTCTCGGGTACACCATGGAAGTCACGGATCGTTCGCGACCGTGCTAACCCGGTCCGACTCCTCCCCCCCCGAGTCGGCCGTGGGGACGACCCCCGCTCTCCCCCCCGGCGGGGGTCGTCGCATGTCCGGACGGGTTTCGTCCTCTCTTCTCCGCTCATCGGGCCCTCCCTGCGGCGTCATTGATGGTGCGATCCGACTGCCTCAACTGGTCACTCTGCGTAGTGGTTGCGTTCCTCTCCGGAAGTTCCGGCGATGTCACCGGTATGGGTGAGAGGGATATTCACAACCGCTGGGTTGTCCACAGTTATTGACCAAGATCCACACGATTTCCGGGATCGCTGCACGGTGATTCCGCTCGTCCCGCTCGCGGAGTTCATGGCCGGCTCGGTTTCGCCGGTTCACTCGGCCGTCCCGTCACTTCTCTTCGGTGAATTGGCGGCCGGTCCTCCGCGGCCACGGGTTCACGGGCGCATGACGTGTACAGCGAGAGGGGCTGGGGATCGTGGCGGGAGCCATCGCATACGACCGGTCGCCGGCCGCCGATGGGCGGCAGGGCGCACCGCTGATCGTCACGGAGGACGTGGAGCTGCTCGACGACCTGCTGCGGCTGTGTGCCGCGGCCGGGGCGAGACCGGAGGTGCACCACGGGGTGCCCGAGCAGCGGGGCGGCTGGGAAGCGGCGCCGCTCGTGCTGGTCGGGGACGATGCCGCTGTACGGGTGCGGGGTGCCGCGCGCAGACGCGGCGTGGTGCTGGTCGGCCATGACCAGGACGATCCGGACGTGTGGCAGCGGGCCGTGGAGATCGGCGCCGACCATGTGCTGCGGCTGCCCGACGGTGAGCAGTGGCTGGTGGACCGGATCGCCGACGTCGCGGAGGGCGCGGGACGGCCCGCGCTCACGGTCGGGGTGATCGGCGGGCGCGGAGGCGCGGGGGCTTCCACGCTCGCATGCGCGCTCGCGGTGACGTCGGCACGCGAGGGGCGCCGCACCCTGCTCGTGGACGCGGATCCGCTGGGCGGTGGCCTCGACGTACTGCTGGGTGGTGAGAGCGCCGACGGGCTGCGCTGGCCTGCGTTCGCCGAGTCCCGCGGGAGAGTCGGGGGCGCAGCCCTGGAGGAGTCGCTGCCCGAGCTGCATGCGTTGCGCGTCCTCAGCTGGGACAGGGGCGATTCGGTGGTCGTTCCGCCGGAGGCCGTGCGGGCGGTGCTCGCCGCTGCCCGCCGGCGGGGCGGTTCGGTCGTCGTGGACCTGCCGCGCCGGGTGGACGAGGGGATCGCCGAGGTCCTCGCCCAGCTGGACCTGGGGCTGCTGGTGGTGCCTCCGGAGCTGCGTGCGGTGGCCGCGGCGAGACGGGTCGCGTCGGTGCTGGGCATGGTGCTGCAGGACCTGCGGGTCGTGGTGGGCGCCGCGCACGGCACCGGAGGACTCGGCGGGCTTCCCGCGGAGGAGGTGGCGCGGCTCCTGGCGCTGCCCCTTGCGGGAGAACTGCCGGTGGAGCCCGGGCTGTTGGCGGCTCAGGCGGGCGGTGCGCCGCCCGGCGCGGCGGCGCGCGGTCCGCTGGCGCGGTTCTGCCGGGCTTTCTGGGAGCGGGTTCCCGCCGAAGGAGGGGGCGTATGAGCCGCCAGGCCGTCGCGCCCGCAGGCAGCTCCGGACAAGCGGGGCAGGCCGGAAGAGGCGCCGGGCTGCTGGACGGGGTGCGGCAGTGGCTCGCAGAGAGCGGATCCGACCCGACCCCGTCCCGGGTGGCCCAGGCGCTGAGGGAGCAGGGAAGGGTGCTCGGTGACGCCGAAGTGCTGGGCGCAGCAGAACAGTTGCGTTCCGAGCTGGTCGGCACGGGCCCTCTGGAGCCGCTGCTCGCCGACCCGCGAGTGACCGACGTCCTGGTCTCCGGGCCCGACCGGGTGTGGGTGGACCGCGGGGGCGGCCTGGAACTCACGGGGGTGTCGTTTCCGGACGCGGCGGCGGTACGGCGTCTTGCCCAGCGTCTGGCGGCGGTCGCCGGGCGGCGGCTCGACGACGCACGGCCGTGGGTGGACGCCCGGCTGCCCGACGGGACGCGCCTGCACGCGGTGCTGCCACCGGTCGCCGTCGGCTCGACCTGTCTGTCCCTCCGGGTCGTACGGCCGCGTGCCTTCACCCTGGACGAACTGGTGGGGGCGGGCACGGTGCCGCCCGGCGGAGCGGGCGTGTTGCGCGCGCTGCTCGATGCGAGGCTGTCGTTCCTGATCAGCGGCGGTACGGGTTCAGGCAAGACGACCCTGTTGAGCGCCCTGCTCGGGCTCGTCGGGCCGGGCCAGCGGATCGTGCTCGCCGAGGACTCCGCTGAACTGCGGCCCGACCATCCGCATGTGGTGCGCCTGGAGACCAGGCCCGCCAACCAGGAGGGTGCGGGGCTCGTCACGCTCGAGGACCTGGTGCGTCAGGCGCTGAGGATGCGCCCCGACCGGCTGGTGGTCGGCGAGGTGCGGGGTGCGGAGGTCGTCGATCTGCTTGCCGCGCTCAACACGGGTCATGAAGGGGGCTGCGGCACCGTCCACGCCAATGCGGCGGGCGATGTGCCGGCGCGCCTGGAGGCGCTGGGCACGGCGGCCGGTCTCGACCGGGCGGCGCTGCACAGCCAGTTGGCGGCCGCGCTGTCCGTGGTGCTCCACCTCGCCCGCGACCGCGACGGACGGCGGCGCATCGCGGAGGTCCACGTGCTGGAGCGGGAGGCCTCCGGGCTTGTCGTGACGGTGCCTGCGCTGCGCTGGGGCCCGGATGCCTTCCGGCGCGAGCGGGGCTGGCAGCGGCTGCAGGAACTGCTCGGGGGTGGTGCGCTGTGACGGGGATGGTGTCCGAAGCGCCGATGTGCGCGGCGATGGTGTGCGCGGGAGCGGCGGCCTGGCTGATGGGCGAGCGCGACCGGGCAGTGCGAAGGGCACGGCTGCTGCTGGCCGACGCCGGGACGGCTGGACCTGCCCGGCCGTCATGGGAGGAGGCGGCTGCCTGGTGCCGCGCGCGGCTGTGGCCCGAATGGTGGTGCCTGGTGGCCGGGGTGGTCGTCGCGGTCATGGGCGAGTCCTTGGTGCCGCTTCTCGTGGGTGCAGTGGGTGTGCCCCTGGCGCGGCGGGCGCGGCGGGCGAGAGCGGCACGGCGCCTGAGCGAGCGGCGGACCGATGAGGTGATCGCGCTGTGCGGCGCGCTCGCCGGAGAGGTGCGCGCGGGGCGGCAGCCCGCCGAGGCGCTGCTCGTCGCGGCCCGCGATTCGGGAGGTCTCGGCGGGGGCCGGGCAGCCGTGGTGGCGGCAGCCCGGTTCGGCGGGGATGTGCCGGGGGCGCTCGGCGAAGCGGCATCGGAGCCGGGCGCCGACGGCTTGCGTGGTCTCGCGGCGTGCTGGCGGGTCGCCGTGGACCGAGGCGCCGGGCTGGCCGCCGGACTGGAGCGGCTGGAGAACGCACTCCGCGCGGACCGTGACCAACGGGCCGATCTGCGCGCCCAGTTGGCGGGCGCCCGCTCGACGGCCGTACTGCTCGCGGCGCTCCCCCTCCTGGGCCTGTTTCTCGGCACGGCGTTGGGCGCCGATCCGCTGCGGGTGCTGCTGCACACGGGGCCGGGGCTCGGCTGTCTGCTCGTCGGCGGAGCGCTGGAGGGCGCCGGGCTGTGGTGGGCGCTGAGGATCGTACGAGGAGCGGAGGAGCGGTGAACGCTGTCCACAGGCTGGGGGCGGCGGTGAGCCTCGCAGGTGTCGCGCTGTGGCTGGTCCACGTACTGAGTTCCGGGCGGCGTGAACGGGCGGTGCGGCGACGGCTGGATGTGCTGCTGGGCGCGGCAGGCCGGAAGGCTCCTGCAAGGGGAGCGCGACTACGACATGCGGTACGGCGGTGGGCGCCGGTGGTCGGTGCTGTCTGCGCCGGATATGCGGTCGTGGGCGGTGTCGTGGGGTGCCTGGTCGGGGCGTTCGCCGGGTATGGCGCCGTGCGCTGGCGGCGGGCAGGCCGGACGGCTACGCCCCTCCCCGGCGTCGATCAGGATGCGGCGGCACGGCAACTCCCGCTCGCCGCAGATCTGCTGGCGGCATGCATCACCGCCGGCGCCGACCCGGTCGGCGCGGCGCAGGCAGTGGGCGGGTCGCTGGGCGGCCCCGTGGGTGAGCGGCTGGCGTGGGGTGCGGCCGAGGTGCGGCTCGGCGGCGAACCCGCGGAGGCATGGCGGCGGCTGGCCGCGATACCGGGGGCCGAGGCGCTGGCCCGGCTGCTGGAGCGGGCCGGAGATTCGGGCGCACCGGCGGCGGTACCGGTCGCACGGCTCGCCACGGAGGCCAGGGCCGAGTGGGGACGTACGGCCATGGCAAAGGCGCGCCGCGCCGGTGTGCTGATCACCGCGCCCGTCGGGTTGTGCTTCCTGCCCGCGTTCATCGCCGTCGGAGTCGTCCCGGTGCTGATCGGGCTCGCGGGTGGCGTGCTGGGCGGGGGTGGTGGCTGAGGGGGGGTGCGTGCGGCCGGTCTCCGGCCTGGGAACGCGGGCCCGTCGAGCAGGGCCCGCAGGTACTGAAGTCCTTGAGAACTTTCTGGGGGTTGGGATGTGTGAAGTGATGTGGGCACGCGCGCGTGGCCTGTCGCGCAAGGTTCGTACGGCGTCCGAGGTGCTGCGGAGGGACGAGGGGATGGTCACCTCCGAGTATGCGATGGGGCTGATCGCGGCGGTGGGGTTCGCCTCGTTGCTCTACAAAGTGCTGACGAGTGGTCAGGTGATGGCCGCGCTGCAGGGCATCGTGGACAAGGCGCTCGATGTCCAGTTCTGAGGCGACGCGGGACGTGGATCGGCAGCAGGGGGATGCGGCCGGAGGCGAGATGTGTCCGGCGGCGGACGAGCTGCGACCGGGTGGGGTGGGCATGAGGGTGCCCGCTGTGAGCCGACCGGTCCGGCGGTGCCGGGACGAGGGGTTCGCGACGGCCGAGGCTGCGGTCGTGCTCCCCGCTCTGGTGCTGTTCGCGATGGGACTGGTGTGGGCGCTGCTGGCGGCGTCCGCCCAGATCCAGTGTGTGGACGCCGCGCGGGCCGGGGCCCGCGCGGCGGCCCGTCAGGATCCCGAGGGGGTCGCTGTGGCGGCGGCGGAGCAGGCCGCACCGGATGGGGCACGGGTCACCGTGCGGCGGGACGGCGGCCTGGTCCGGGTCGAGGTGACGGCGGACTCACCAGGTCCGGATGTGCTGTCCCTGCGCCTGAGGCACGAGGCCGTTGCGCTGGCGGAGGAGACGGTGGGGGTGACGGGCGGATGAGGCATTCCAGTAGGTGGCTCTGCCGGGCCAGGCGCCGGTGGAAACGGCTCGCCTGGACAAGGCGCGGGTCATCGGCCCGCACGTCGGACCGGGGATCCGCCACCGTCTGGGTCGTCGGCGCGATCGCGGTGCTGTGCCTGGTGTTCGGCGCCGTGCTGACCATGGGGCAGGCCGTGATCGCTCGTCACGAGGCGGGGAGTGCCGCAGACCTGGCGGCGCTCGCTGCGGCGGACCACTGGATGGAGGGGGCTGCGCACGCGTGTGCCCGGGCGGAACGGGTGGCCCGGGCGCAGGGCGCCCGGCTCGCGCGGTGCGCTGTGTCCGGCGAGATCTCCGACGTCACGGCGGCGGCCGGCCTCGGACCTTGGACGGCACAGGTCAGGTCGCGGGCGGGGCCGGCGGGTCCTGTCGCTCCGGGACCAGGTCCGGGACCAGGTCCGTAAAGCTGGTACTCAGGCCTCGGTGGACTCCGCGCTCACCGGTGGACGGGGCGCCTCGCATTCCGCAGGACCGGGTGCCTCATCCGCGGGAGCTCCTTGAAGCAGCACCGTCAGGAGGCGTACGGCTCCGCGCTTGTGCAGGGGATCGTTGCCGTTGCCGCACTTCGGGGACTGGATGCAGGACGGGCAGCCCGCTTCGCACTCGCAGGAGGCGATGGCCTGGCGGGTGGCGGCGAGCCACTCCCGGGCGGTGTGGAAGGCCCGCTCCGCGAAGCCGGCGCCACCAGGGTGGCCGTCGTACACGAAGACGGTGGGCAGCAGGGTGTCCGGGTGCAGCGGGATGGAGACGCCGCCGATGTCCCAGCGGTCGCAGGTCGCGAAGAGCGGCAGCATGCCGATCGACGCGTGCTCCGCGGCGTGCAGGGCACCGCCCAGCTGTTCCGGGTTGACCCGTGCGGCGTCCAGCTGGTCCTCGGTGACCGTCCACCACACGGCGCGCGTGCGGAGCGTACGAGGGGGGAGGTCGAGTCTGGTCTCGCCCAGCACCTCGCCCGTGATGAGTTTGCGGCGCAGAAAGGAGACGACCTGGTTGGTGACTTCGACGGATCCGTAGCACAGACGGGCCTCGCCCCACGGGACCTCGACGTCGGTCTCCAGGACGGAGATGGACGTGGTGTCGCGGGCCACGGTCGAATACGGCGGATCGGCCTCCTCGACCAGGGCGACCGAGTCCTCCAGGTCCAGGTGCCGCACCAGGTACGTGCGGCCCTGGTGGAGGTGGACCGCGCCCTCGTGCACGGTGGCGTGCGCCGCGGAGGCGTCGACGGTGCCGAGCAGGCGGCCGGTCGCGGCCTCCACGACCTGCACCGGCCGGCCGCCTTCGCCGCGGATGTCGGCCAGGTCCGCGGCGCGTTCCCTGCGGGTCCAGTGCCAGGCCTTGGCACGGCGGCGCAGCAGTTTCGCGGCCTCCAGCTGCGGCAGCAGCCCGGCGGTGGCCGGGCCGAAGAGGGGCAGGTCGTCGTCCGTGAGCGGTAGCTCGGCGGCCGCGGCGCACAAATGCGGCGCGAGGACGTACGGGTTGTCCGGGTCGAGGACCGTGGACTCCACCGGCTGCTGGAACAGGGCCTCCGGATGGTGGACGAGATACGTGTCCAGCGGGTCATCCCGGGCGACCAGCACGGCCAGGGCGCCCTGCCCGGAGCGACCGGCGCGGCCCGCCTGCTGCCACAGCGAGGCCCGGGTCCCCGGATAGCCGGCGATGACGACGGCGTCCAGACCGGACACGTCGACACCGAGCTCGAGGGCGGTGGTGGCGGCCAGACCGAGGAGTTCACCCGAGTGCAGGGCGCGCTCCAGGGCGCGGCGCTCCTCCGGCAGGTAGCCGCCTCGGTAGGCCGCGACCCGCTGGGCGAGCGGCCGGTCGCCCAGCGCCTCGGTCGCTGACGCCACTGCCGCCAGCCGCTCCTGGGCGATCACGGAGATCAGTTCGGCCCCCCTGCGCGACCGTACGAAGGCGACCGTGCGCACGCCCTGCACGACGAGGTCGGTCAGCAGGTCGGCGGTCTCGGCGGTGGCCGTGCGCCGCACGGGCGCGCCCTTCTCGCCGTGGAGCTCGGTGAGCGGTGGCTCCCAGAGGGCGAAGACGAGTTCGCCGCGGGGCGATGCGTCGTCGGAGACCTCGCGTACGGGCAGTCCGGTCAGGCGCTGGGCGGCGACGGAGGGTTCGGCGGCGGTGGCGGAGGCCATGAGGAAGACGGGTTCGGAGCCGTAGCGGGCGCAGACGCGGCGCAGCCGCCGCAGCACCTGGGCGACGTGGGAGCCGAAGACGCCCCGGTAGGTGTGGCATTCGTCGATGACGACATAGCGCAGGGCGCGCAGGAAGGAGGACCAGCGCGGGTGGGACGGGAGTATTCCGCGGTGCAGCATGTCGGGGTTGGTCAGCACGTAGTTGGCGTACTGACGCACCCATTCGCGTTCCTCGACGGGGGTGTCGCCGTCGTAGGCCGCGGGCCGTACGGCGCCCCCGAGGGGTCGCGCGAGATCCTTCACGGCCCGGCACTGGTCGGCTGCGAGCGCCTTGGTGGGAGCGAGGTAGAGGGCGGTCGCGCCCCGCCCGTTGGGCGCGTCGGAGCCGTCGAGGAGGGTGCTGAGGACCGGTACGAGATAGGCGAGGGACTTGCCGGAGGCGGTGCCGGTGGAGACGACGACGCACTCGCGGTCCAGGGCGTACTCCGCGGCGAGTGCCTGATGGGACCAGGGGTGCTCGATCCCAGCTGCCTGCACGGCCGCGATGACCTCGGGGCGGACACGGTCCGGCCAGACGGCATGGCGGCCCGCTCTCGGGGGCAAGTGCTCCGTATGAGTGATACGGGAAGCCCGGCTCGGGCCCGAGGCGAGCCGGTCCAGGACAGCGTCGGAGGAGGGGCGCAACGTGGTGTCCCCCGTGCGTCGATCGGATCGGTGATTCTTGGCCATCGGCATCGAGTGTGTCACTGGGGTG
This sequence comes from Streptomyces sp. NPDC002577, assembly GCF_053594815.1. NCBI lineage: Bacteria > Bacillati > Actinomycetota > Actinomycetes > Kitasatosporales > Streptomycetaceae > Streptomyces > Streptomyces sp. NPDC002577. The sequence continues at coordinate 136,936 of NZ_JBSFWK010000009.1, forward strand.
ACGGACAATGGCCTAAGGCGTCGTGCACGCCTGCCGGTAAGTGATTGAATGCCATCGCGGCTGGCGATCCGTCCCGGGGGCTCAAGCCGAGGTGTCCCAAGGGGCGACCGCTCGATAGCAAGGTGCTGGAGGATCCGTGGACCTGTCCCTGTCGACCCGTACCGTCGGCGATCGTACGGTCGTCGAGGTCGGTGGCGAAATCGATGTATATACCGCGCCCAAGCTGCGCGAGCAGCTGGTCGAGCTGGTGAACGACGGCAATTTTCACCTCGTCGTCGACATGGAGGGCGTGGACTTCCTCGACTCCACCGGGCTCGGCGTGTTGGTGGGCGGACTGAAGCGGGTGCGCGCCCATGAGGGCTCGCTGCGCCTCGTCTGCAACCAGGAGCGCATTCTGAAGATCTTCCGGATCACCGGTCTGACGAAGGTGTTCCCGATCCACACCTCGGTCGAGGAAGCTGTCGCGGCCACCGACTGAGCCGGTATCCCGGGCCTGGCCCGGGGTGCACAAGAAGGGGGACCGGGCCTTAGGCGGCCCGGTCTTCCGAGAGCACGCCCATACGTCCGAGGGGGATGCATGGCCACCGTTGAACTCCGCTTCAGCGCGCTGCCCGAGCATGTCAGGACCGCCCGACTGGTGGCGGCAGCAGTGGCGCGCAGGGCTGGGGTGGACGAGGCCGTTCTCGACGAGGTCAGGCTCGCCGTCGGCGAGGCCTGTACGCGGGCGGTCGGGCTTCACCAGAGCGGAGGTGTCACCGCGCCCGTGAGGGTGCTGCTGACCGAGGAGGAGAAGCAGTTCTCCATCGAGGTCGGTGACGAGGTGCCCCACACCTCCACCTCGCACGGGGTGCCCGGCGAGGACGGTGCGGCAGCCGACGAGCCGGAATTGGAAGAGGACGAGATGGGCCTCGCCGTCATCAGTGGCCTCGTGGACGACGTCGAGGTGAGCGCTGACGAGCACGGTGGCCTCATCCGGATGAGCTGGCCGACCGCGTCCGCGACCGTACTGCCGTGATCGTCACCGGTGATCGCTTGAAGCCGGTCGCCGCCCCCGGGTGAGGGGCGCGTTCTGATCGTTTTTCTTTTTGGGCCCTGTTGAGCAGGGCCTTTTTTCATTTCTCTAGATCATTGGTCTCGCGTCAACGCTTTCAGGGCATTACTCCGTTTGGATGCCGTCGGCATTGATGGATCATTTACTGAAGAGCACATCAAGGTCGATTCCGTTTGTCGCGCTCTGTTTTGATCAGGGCCTGCTACCTACAATCCGTCCACATCTTGAGCTCAGCCCAAGCGTCAAGGAGGACGAATGGCGGGGCTTTCTACCCCTCATCAGCTGGACCACCCATCAACCTTCGCAGCCGCTGTACTGACCGACGACAACCGGCTCATCGTGACGGTCATCGCGGCCGTCGCGCTCGCGGCTCTGGTGGTCGCCGGAGTCCTGGTGCGCCAGGTGCTCGCGGCGGGCGAGGGCACCGACACCATGAAGAAGATCGCAGCGGCGGTCCAGGAAGGCGCGAATGCCTATCTGGCCCGGCAGCTGCGCACTCTCGCGGTATTCGCCGTCGTGGTGTTCTTCCTGCTCATGCTGCTGCCCGCGGACGACTGGAATCAGCGCGCCGGACGCTCGGCGTTCTTCCTGATCGGCGCGGCATTCTCGGCGGCCACCGGCTATATCGGGATGCGGCTCGCCGTACGGGCCAATGTGCGCGTGGCGGCCGCCGCCCGTGAAGCGACTCCCGCAGAAGGAGAACCGAATAAGGATCTGACGGCCGTCTCGCACAAGGCCATGAAGATCGCTTTCCGCACAGGCGGTGTCGTGGGCATGTTCACGGTGGGGCTCGGGTTGCTCGGTGCCTCGTGTGTGGTGCTCGTGTACGCGGCCGACGCGCCGAAGGTGCTGGAGGGCTTCGGTCTCGGCGCCGCGCTGATCGCGATGTTCATGCGTGTCGGTGGCGGCATCTTCACCAAGGCCGCCGACGTCGGCGCCGACCTGGTCGGCAAGGTCGAGCAGGGCATTCCGGAGGATGACCCGCGTAATGCCGCGACCATCGCCGACAATGTGGGCGACAACGTCGGCGACTGTGCGGGTATGGCCGCGGACCTCTTCGAGTCGTACGCCGTGACGCTGGTCGCCGCGCTGATCCTCGGCAAGGCGGCCTTCGGCGACTCCGGGCTCGCCTTCCCGCTGATCGTTCCGGCGATCGGCGTCCTGACGGCGATGATCGGCATCTTCGCGGTGGCGCCCCGCCGTGCCGACCGCAGCGGCATGACGGCGATCAACCGTGGATTCTTCATCTCCGCGCTGATCTCGCTCGCGCTGGTGGCCGTCGCGGTGTTCGTCTATCTGCCGTCCTCGTACGCCGACCTGAAGGGCGTCACCGACGCGGCGATCCAGGGCAAGAGCGGCGACCCGCGGGTCCTCGCACTGGTCGCCGTGGCGATCGGCATCGTCCTGGCCGCGCTGATCCAGCAGCTCACCGGCTACTTCACCGAGACCACCCGGCGGCCCGTGCGGGACATCGGCAAGACCTCGCTCACCGGCCCGGCCACCGTCGTTCTGGCCGGTATTTCCGTGGGTCTCGAGTCGGCTGTCTACACCGCGCTGCTGATCGGCCTGGGCGTGTACGGGGCGTTCCTGCTCGGCGGTACATCGATCATGCTCGCGCTCTTCGCGGTGGCGCTGGCCGGCACCGGTCTGCTCACCACGGTCGGCGTGATCGTCGCCATGGACACCTTCGGTCCGGTCTCCGACAACGCTCAGGGCATCGCCGAGATGTCCGGCGACGTCACGGGCGCGGGCGCCCAGGTGCTCACCGATCTGGACGCCGTGGGCAACACCACGAAGGCCATCACCAAGGGCATCGCCATCGCCACGGCCGTCCTGGCGGCGTCGGCGCTCTTCGGCTCGTACCGGGACGCGATCGTCACCGCCGCGCAGGAGGTCGGCGAGAGCGTCACCGGCAGGAGTGCGCCGATGAACCTGTTGATGGACATCTCGCAGCCCAACAATCTGGTCGGTCTTATCGCCGGTGCGGCCGTCGTCTTCCTCTTCTCCGGTCTCGCCATCAACGCGGTGTCGCGTTCGGCGGGCGCGGTGGTCTACGAGGTGCGGCGGCAGTTCCGCGAGAAGCCCGGGATCATGGACTACACCGAGCAGCCGGAGTACGGGCGCGTGGTCGACATCTGCACGAAGGACGCGCTGCGCGAGCTCGCGACGCCCGGTCTGCTGGCCGTGATGGCGCCGATCGCGATCGGGTTCACCCTCGGCGTCGGGGCGCTCGGTGCGTATCTCGCGGGCGCGATCGGCACAGGCACCCTCATGGCTGTCTTCCTCGCAAACTCCGGAGGTGCCTGGGACAACGCGAAGAAGCTCGTCGAGGACGGCCACCACGGGGGCAAGGGCAGCGAGGCCCATGCCGCCACGGTGATCGGCGACACGGTCGGCGACCCCTTCAAGGACACCGCCGGGCCGGCGATCAACCCGCTGCTGAAGGTGATGAACCTGGTGGCGCTGCTCATCGCGCCCGCAGTAGTCAAATTCAGCTATGGCGACCACGCCAGTCTCGGTATCCGGGTGCTGATCGCGGTGCTGGCCCTCGTCGTCATCATCGGTGCGGTGTACGTATCGAAGCGGCGAGGCATCGCTGTGGGTGACGAAGACAACGCCGAGCGGACCTCCAAGCCGGCCGATCCGGCGGTGGTTTCCTGACGCCTGGTCAGAAGTCCTGGTCAGGCAGCGCTCGAAGGGCGGGCGTGCGACGCGTTACTGCGCGTCGCACGCCCGTTTCTGTGCGCTCGTGACCCTTCTCTCTCTTGGTACAAATGGCTTCAATACCGTCTATATGGGACGTCCGGCATGAGATAGTCGCCCACTTGACGTGTATGTTCCGGGGCCGAGAGCCATGGAAGGGACCAATCCGGTGAACAAGAAGCTCGCTGCCGCAATGTCCGGCGGTGCGGTACTGGTACTGGCGCTGTCGGGATGCAGTGGTGACAGCAACAAGGAGCTGGACGCCTGGGCCAAGTCGGTCTGCGACGCGGTGAAGCCGCAGGCGAAGGCGATCGAGGACGCGAACACCGCGATCCAGAAGCAGACCTCGGACAACAGCACGCCGAAGGATGTCCAGAAGACCGACTCGCAGGCATTCCAGGACATGTCGGACGCGTACCAGGCGATCGGCGCCGCTGTGGACAAGGCCGGCGCGCCGCCGGTCGACGACGGCGAGAAGAAGCAGCAGGACGCCGTCAAGGAGCTCAAGAGCATCTCCGCGTCGTACGCGGAGCTGCAGAAGAAGGTCGACGACCTCAACACCGACGACCAGGCGAAGTTCGCCGACGGCCTCAAGGACATCGCGAGCCAGCTGGACAAGCTCAGCAAGAGCGGCAACGACGCCCTGGAGAAGCTCGAGGAAGGCGACGTCGGCAAGGCGATGCAGCAGCAGGCGAGCTGCAAGAGCGCGTCTGCCTCGCCGGCGGCTACGCAGGGGTGACGCGGCGCCGCCCCTCCGGGGGCGGCCGAGGAACGCCTGCCCACAGCGGTTCGGTGAAGGTGGCGCGCCCTTCTGACCTCGGGACGACACAATGGGTCGCGTGAGTACCGCCAGTCAGTCCTCCCTGTCCTCCCTGCCCTCGCCCGGCCGGGCCGACGTCGCCGCCCGGTTGCGCGACGCCCTCCTGGCCGCCGACTTCACCGCCGACGGGCTGCTCGAGCTGCTCGGCGCCCCCGCGTACGCGGCGCTGGCGCGCAGCGAGACCGTTCCGGCACTGCGCGCCACCCGCGGGGACGCACCGCTGGAGGCGCTCGTGCGGCTCTTCCTGCTGCAGCAACCCGTGGCGCACGCGCGCGTGGCGGACGTGCTGCCGGTCGAGGAGTGCCTCGACAGCGGCTGGCTGGTCCGGGCCGGCGGCGACGAGGTCGCGGCGACGGTCGACGTGCGGCCGTACGGCGGACCGGACGGCGAGGACTGGTTCATCGTCTCCGACCTCGGGTGCGCGGTCGGCGGTGCCGGAGGGATCGGCAGCCGTGACGAGGGAGTCGTACTGGGGGTCGGCGGGGCGTCCACGACCCTGGCCGGGATCACGGTGCGTACGCCCGTGGCTTCGGCCCTGGACCTCGGTACCGGCTCCGGCATCCAGGCGCTGCACGCCGCTCAGCACGCGACCCGGGTGACGGCGACCGACCTCAACCCCCGGGCGCTGCACATCACCCGGCTCACGCTCGCGCTGTCCGGGGCCCCGGAGGCCGATCTGCGCCAGGGCTCCCTCTTCGAGCCGGTGGCCGACGAGACGTACGACCTGATCGTCTCCAACCCCCCGTTCGTGATCTCGCCCGGTGCCCGGCTCACCTACCGGGACGGCGGGATGGGCGGGGACGACCTGTGCCGGACGCTCGTCCAGCAGGCGGGGGAGCGGCTGAACCCGGGCGGGTACGCGCAGTTCCTCGCCAACTGGCAGCACGTGGAGGGCGAGGAGTGGACCGACCGGCTCCGCTCCTGGGTGCCGCGCGGCTGCGACGCCTGGATCGTGCAGCGCGAGGTGCAGGACGTCACGCAGTACGCGGAGCTGTGGCTGCGCGACGCGGGCGACCACCGCACGGACCCGGCCGAGTACGCCGCGCGCTACGACGCGTGGCTCGACGAGTTCGAGGCCCGCAAGACCAGGTCCGTCGGCTTCGGATGGATCACGCTGCACAGGACGGACTCGGCGGAACCCTCCATCACAGTGGAGGAGTGGCCCCATCCGGTCGAACAGCCGCTCGGCGAGACCGTGCGGCGGCACTTCGAGCGCCAGGAGTATCTGCGGACGCACGACGACGCGGCGCTGCTCGGTGCCCACTTCGCACTCGCCGCCGAGGTGGTGCAGGAGCAGGTCGGGCTGCCCGGAGCCGAGGACCCCGAGCATGTGGTGCTGCGTCAGCACCGCGGGATGCGCCGGGCGACCAAGGTGGACACGGTCGGCGCCGGATTCGCGGGCGTCTGCGACGGCACACTGAGCGCGGGACGCATCCTCGACGCGATCGCACAACTGGTCGGTGAGGAGTCTGTGTTGCTGCGCGACCGGACACCGGCTCAGATCCGGCTGCTGATCGAGCAGGGGTTCCTGGAGCCGGCGCGGTGACACACACCGAACCGGCGGTGCCCGCGCGGTGATACGGATCGAGCTGAACGAGGCGGCCCTCGGGGCGACGCGGATCGCGGTCAGCCCGCTGTGGGACGCGTTCTGCAGCCTGCACCTGGCGATGCCGCAACGCCGCCCGTCCTGGCCGTACGAGAAGTGGGTGGGCCGGGCTCGTGAGGTGATACGCGACGACGAGCGGCTCGCGCCCTTGCGTGCGTTGTTGTACGAGGGTCCGCTCAACTTCCCCGACTTCATGCTGCCGCAGCCGGTCGGTACGACGTCCGTCGAGCAGGAGCTGGAGATCGTACGGACGACGCCGCCCGAGGTGGTGCGCGCCCAGCTGGACGAGCACTACCCCGGGATGGACGATCGCCCGGTGGTCCGGCCCTACCGTGACGACCCGGAGGCGGCGTGCGCGGCGCTCGCCGACGCGTACGCCGCGTACTGGGAGGGCGCACTTGCCGATCTGTGGCCCGTCATGCGGCGGCTCGTCGAGGACGAAGTCCTGGTGCGCGCACGGACCTTCGCGACCGAAGGCGTGGACGCCCTCTTCGCCGGACTCGAGGCACGCGCGAAGTGGACGCCGCCGGTGCTGGAACTGACCAAGCACATCGACGCCGAGTACCGGGCGGGCGAGCGCAGGCTGCTGCTCGTGCCGCTCGTCTTCGCCGAGGGCTGCCGGCTCTACTCCACGGACGATCCGGAGGTGCTGGCCGTCTCGTTCCAGGCACGGGGCGCCGCGGCCCTGCGCGAGCGGGCAGAGGAGCCGCCGGCCGGCGACCGGCTCGGGCTGCTGCTGGGGCGCGGGCGCGCCGCGGTCCTGCGCGAGCTGGGCGGCCCGCTCACCACGGCGGGCCTCGCCGACCGGCTGGGCCTCGCGCCGAGCACCGTGTCCGAGCACTTGTCGGTGCTTGCCGAGTCCGGTGTGGTGACCCGGCACCGGGTCGGGCGCAGCGTCTACTACCAGCTCACGGACACGGGGCGGTCCCTGTTGGCGCTGCTGGCGGGGGAAGGCGTGCTGCGGGTGGCGGGCTGAGGGCCTCTGCGGGCCGATGCCGCACCCCGGACAGCCGTACCGAGCCGACGATTCGGCAGCCGCCGAATTGATCGCGGGCTCTCGGCGCCCGCGCCTAGCGTCGGCGCATGCTTGCGATCGAGGCGCACGAACTGCGCCGCACCTACACGTCCCGGACCGGCTGGTCGCGAACCCGGCGGACCGCCGTCGAAGCTGTACGCGGGGTCAGCTTCGATGTGGCGCCGGGCGAGCTCTTCGGGCTGCTCGGACCCAACGGGGCAGGCAAGACGACCACCATCAAGATGCTCAACACGCTGCTGCTGCCCACCTCGGGCTCGGCGCGCGTGTTCGGGCACGACGTGGCCCGCGACCCCGTCGCCGTGCGCCGCCGGATCGGCTATGTCTTCGGCGGCGACCGCGGCCTGTACGAGCGGCTGTCCGCCCTCGACAACCTGCGCTACTTCGCGGAGCTCTATGAGGTCGAGCCGCGCGAACAGCGACGCCGGATCGCCGAACTGCTCGACCTGGTGGGTCTGGCGGGGCGGGAGAAGGAGCGGGTCGAGGGCTACTCGCGGGGCATGCGGCAGCGCCTGCACATCGCCCGCGGACTGCTGCACCGTCCCGACGTCCTCTTCCTCGACGAGCCGTCCATCGGCGTGGACCCTGTCGCGGCCCGCGATCTGCGCCGTACCGTCGCCGATCTGTCGGCGTCCGGCACCACGGTGCTCCTCACCACCCACTACATGGCCGAGGCCGACGAGCTGTGCGACCGCATCGCGGTGATCGCGGGCGGGGCGATACGTGCCCTGGGCACGCCGGGCACGCTCAAGGCGCGTGTCCAGGAGCGGGACATCCTCGAAATCGAGGCCTACGGAGCCTCCGACGAGCAGCTCGCCGCCATCCGCGGACTGCCGGGCGTGCGCGGTGCCGCCGCCGAGGACCGCGGCGCCGCCCAGGTCCTCACCGTGCACAGCGACAGGGGAACCGAGCTCCACGCGCGCGTGCTCTCCGCGCTCGACGGTGTCCGGCTGGGGCGCATCGTCACCCGTGAGCCGACACTCGAGGACGCGTACGTGGCGATCGTGGAGGACGCGGGCCGCTCCGCAGGCGACTCGGAGGCCGTCCCCGTATGAGTTCCCTTCGACGGATGGCCCGCCTCGTCGGCGTCGGTGTCCGCACCCACGTCACGTACATGACCCGCTCGCCGCTGGAGATCACCTTCGCGGTCCTGCTTCCGCTGGTCTACGCGACGCTCGCCGTCTACCTCTTCCGCGCGGCGGGCGACCCGGACCGGCTGCTCACCGCCTCCGTGGGGGCCGGGCTGATGGGCATCTGGTCGTCCGTCCTGTTCGGTTCGGGCGGCGCGGTGCAGAACCAGCGCTGGCTCGGCACCCTGGAGTGCCTGGTCGTCGCGCCCACCCGGCTGCCTCTGGTGCTGCTGCCGATCACTCTCGCCACGGCGGTGGTCGGAACGTACGCGATGATCGCGACCGTCGCCTGGGGACGGCTGCTGTTCGGGGTGCCGCTGCACTTCGCGCATCCGGCCCTCTTCCTGCCGGCGGCCTTGGCCTGCGTCCTCGCGCTCGGCGCGATGGGGCTGCTGCTTGCTGCGACGTTCGTGCTGCTGCGCAACGCCAACGCCTTGGCCAATCCGCTGGACGCCCCCGTGTGGCTGCTGTCCGGGATGCTGGTTCCGGTCACCGTGCTGCCCATGTGGACCCACCCGTTGTCCTGGGTGCTGCCCACCACCTGGGGCGCCCGGGCCGTGCACGCCGCGACATCCGGCGGAGACGTGCTCGCGCCGATGGGCCTGGGGCTCGGGCTCGGAGCCCTGTACGCCCTGCTCGCCGTCGCGGTACTCGGCCGAGTCGAGGCACGCGCGCGTGCCGCCGCGACTCTCGCCCTCACGTGACTCGAGCCTTCACGTGCCCGAGGCCTCTCGCCCTCGCGTGCCCCGAGGCCTCGGATCGCCGCCGAGCCACTCCTACCGGCCTTCCAGGCCGTCGTGCCAATCCATCCCAGGGAACCCACCATGCGTCAACTCATCCGCACCGCACGGCTCGTGGTCATCGGTGGCGGGATCTCGTACCGAGCCCTCTTCAACTGGACCTCACCCTCGATGTTCGTCGGCACCCTGTTGGCAGGGCCGGCGCTTCAACTTCTCTTCTTCGTCTACCTCGGGCGGCAGCTCGGCGTCGCCGACGACCACTTCTACGTGCTCGGCAACGCCGTCCTCGCCTCCTCCACGGCCTGTGTGTACGGCGGCACCATGGCTGTCGCCAACGAGAGGCGCTACGGCACGCTCGGCGCGGTTCTGCTCAGCCCCCGCAACCGCGTGGCCCTGTGGTTCGGCCGCGCCCTTCCCTACGTCCTCAACGGCCTGGTCGTGAGTGTCTTCACGCTCGCTGTGGCCGCGCTGTTGCTGGGGCTGCGCATACCGGGGGCCGCTGTGCCGGCGCTGGTCGTCGTGCTGCTCGCGGCCGCCGCCGCCTGTTCCGCGTTCGGACTCGCGCTGGGGGCGCTCGGGCTGAGGTTTCGTGACGTCTTCCTCGTGTCGAACGTGGCGAGTTCCCTGCTCCTCCTGCTCACGGGCGCGAACGTGCCGCGCGAGACGCTGCCGCAGTGGATGCGCGCGGCCGGTGAGGTGTTGCCGCTGACGCACGCGGCCGATGCGGCGCGGGAGTCGGCGGCCGGGCAAGGGCTCGACGGGCGCCTGCTCGGGGCGGAACTCGCTGTCGCGGCCGGATATGTGCTCCTCGCCGTACTGCTGCTGCGGTTCTTCGAGTACGGCAGCAGGCGTCGGGCGACCCTCGACGTGCTGTAGACGTGCCTGGACGGGCTGGGGGCGGGGCAGCCACGGTGCGCCGAAGCGACTGGGGCGGAAGGTCGAGCTGGTGCAGATGTGTCCAGTCTGACCTGATTGGTTGGGAAAAGGTCTCCTGTCAGTGGTGCCTGCGAAGCTACCTTCGTGAGACAAGCTCCACGCGTCCTCGGGGGAGGCGCGCTGTCTCGGGGGAGGCGCCATGGCGGGGGAGACGCCGGATCACGGTGAAGGCAGGGTCATCAACGGCCGGTACCGGCTGCTGAGGGCGCTGGGCGCAGGCGGTATGGGCCGCGTCTGGCTCGCGTACGACGGGGAGTTGGCCTGCGAGGTCTCCATGAAGGAGATCGCCATGCCGGAGGTGCCGATGGACGCCTCTGAGCCCGCGCAGCGCATCGCGCGGGCCCGCAGCGAGGCCCGGCACGCGGCGCGGTTGCGCGGCCATCCGCATGTGGCGACGGTGCATGACGTGCTGCTGCACGAGGGGCTGCCGTGGATCGTCATGGAGTACGTGCCGGACGCGGTCGATCTCGGGGCGCTCGTCCGCCGGTCGGGGCCGCGCACGCCCGAGCAGACGGCCCGGATCGGGCTCGCGGTGCTGGACGCGCTCACCGCCGGGCACCGCATCGGCATCCTGCACCGGGATGTGAAACCGGCCAACATCCTTCTGGCGCCGGACGCTTCGGGTGAGCAGCACGCGCGCGTGCTGCTCACGGACTACGGCATCGCGCTGCAGCCGGAGTCCAGGGAGCCGCGGCTGACCGCGACCGCGGGGATCCTCGGAACTCCCGGCTATCTGGCACCCGAGCGCGCGCGTGGTGAGCCGCCGACACCCGCGGCGGACCTCTTCTCGCTGGGCGCCACGCTGTATCAGGCAGTGGAGGGCCGGGGCCCCTTCGACCGCAACGACGAGTACTCCACGCTGACCGCCCTGCTCACCGAGGACCCCCATCCGCCGCAGCGTGCGGGGCAACTGGCGCCCGTGCTTCACGGGTTGCTCATCAAGGATCCGGTGCGCCGTTCGGCTCCCGAGGCCGTGATCCGTGGCCTGGAGCGGGTCCTCCAGGGGCCGGCGGGCGGTTTCTTCGGGCCGCCTCCGGTGGTGGCACCGGTGCCGGGGTCGGCACCCGGACCTGGCGGATGGGCATCCGGACCGACGCCGGACGGATCCGGGCAGGTGGCGGGACACGGAGCGGGGCACGCGTCGGGGTACGGGTCCGGGCCGAGGACTCCGGTTACGCCGGGGGCGATGGGTGCCGGGACTCCGCAGACGCCGCAGTCCGCCCCGGTCCCGCAGACGCCGCACACACCGCAGACTCCAGCGTCCGGACCGAGCACGCCGGGCGGGCCGCAGGTGGGAGTGGACTTGGGCACGCCGTTCGGCTCACCGGTGCCCGCGCAGGGCGGCGCCTCCGGGTACGAGGGATGGAATCCCTATGCGGTCGGATCCGGTGTCCCGGGGTCGCCCTATTCCGGTTCCGGTTCTGCTTATTCAGGGGGTGCGGGGCCGCAGTTCGGAGGCCTCGGGCAGACCGGAGGCCCGGGCGGTTCTGGGCCGGGCAGCCCTGGGCCGGGCGGACCAGGTGGCCCGCGTCGCCGGCTGCCCCTCGCGTCCGTCGTCGCGATCGTGATCGCCGTCGTGCTCGCCATCGGCACCGGCACCTGGGCGGCGCTCTCGCTCGGCGGCGATGGCGGCGACGAGGGAAAGGACGGAGGGAAGAAGGAGACGAGTACGAAGCGATCGGCGTCGGCGAGTGCTTCCGACTCGCCGACCGGCCCCGCATACCCCTATGGCGAAAACGTGGGGCTGACCAAGCGGTTGCAGGTCGGGGACTGTGTGAACGCCGTCTGGTCCGGAGAGGCGTTCAAGTCCGTGCCCAACCTCGGCGTCGTGGACTGCGCGGAGGACGTTCCGGACGGGCAGGTCGTCGCCGTCGACATCGCCAAGGACTACGACGAGGCGCGCAGCGAAAGCCCGAGGCGCTGCGAGCAGCAGACCGAGGCGATAGCGACGGCCATGCCCGACGCGGGCTCATACGCCCTCAAGCCCGCGAAGGACGGGTTCCTGGCGGCCGGTGGCGGTACGGCATGTCTCGTCCTGGGACGGCATGTCCCGATCGGCGGTGAGGTGGGCAACTTCCGCGACACGGGCACGGATTTGTGGGTCAGCCAGATGACCATCGGCGACTGCTGGAACTACGTCGAGGAGAAGGACACCTACAAGGCGCCGCTCACCGACTGCGCCCAACCGCACACCGACCAGGTCGTCGGGATGGTCCCGGCCCCGGAGCAAATGGAGTACAAGAAGGCTCTCGCCAACGCCAACAAGCTCTGCAAGAACAAGTTCGAGTCGACCTGGGCGCCCGGCGCCGAGCTCACGGTCTACGGCTGGGTTCCAGGCAAGGACGACTGGGAGGCGGGGTTCACCAAGGCCGTGTGCACGGTGGGCCGGGCAGACGGCGAGAAGGCGAGCGGGAAGATACCCGCGCCGGGCTCGGTCTGAGCCGGCCGGGCCCGGCGCAGGGTCGTGTGCGACTCCCAGTGCCACCGAGTGGGCGGCCGGGGCGCCGTCTGCTGTTCACCTCGGGTTGGTTCCCCGGCTGTCCGGTTGTGCCAGCCTCCCGCTCCGGACCGAGTGGGTCCGGGTGGGGCCGGGTGGTTCCAGGAAGCCGGGGGCTGACCCGGGCGGCCAAAGGGCGGCCGAGGCAGCCACGGGTGAGATCCAGCGAGCCAAGGCGGCCCCCGAGGCCCACCTGGCTCAAGAGACCCACCGGACCCAAGCCAGCGGCGGAGGGCAGAGCACATGGAGAGCGGACCGGCGATCTTCGCGGGGACGGTGTTCGTGCTGTTCGGAGCCGGGCTGCTGCTCTGGACCGGGGCGCGGGTGCTGCACCGTGCACCCGTGGCACACGGTGTGAACCCTGTCGCATCGGCCACCCTCGCGACCGTCGCGGGAGCAGGCGCACTGATGCTCGGGCTGTGGTGCTTCGGGCGCCTGTGACACCGAAGGCGGCCCGGTAGCCGGGCCCCGCGCCGCTCGCTGCGTGGGTCCACCCGGAAAAGGCCAGGTCGCCAGTCCGTGCGGCAGGAATGCCGGTACTCGGGTTACCGTTCGAGTGGCCGTTGTGGGCTTTTCCCGTTTGACACGGGGGCGGGTTGTACCGTCACACTCCGCAGCGTCACCCCACGTACCGCACAGAACCGAGTGCCGACCGGAAAGAAGAGCGAAGTTGTCCCCGACCAGCGAGACCGCACAGGGCGGCCGCCGACTCGTCATCGTCGAGTCGCCTGCCAAGGCGAAGACGATCAAGGGCTATCTCGGCCCCGGATACACCGTCGAGGCGAGCGTCGGGCACATCCGTGACCTTCCGAACGGCGCCGCGGAGGTGCCCGAGAAGTACACCGGCGAGGTGCGCCGTCTCGGCGTGGACGTCGAACATGACTTCCAGCCGATCTACGTCGTCAACGCCGACAAGAAGGCCCAGGTCAAGAAGCTCAAGGACCTGCTGCGCGACTCCGACGAGCTCTTCCTCGCCACCGATGAGGACCGCGAGGGCGAGGCCATCGCATGGCACCTGCTCGAGGTGCTCAAGCCCAAGGTCCCGGTCCACCGGATGGTCTTCCACGAGATCACCAAGGACGCGATCCGCGAGGCCGTCGCCAACCCGCGCGACCTGAACCAGCGCATGGTCGACGCCCAGGAGACCCGCCGCATCCTCGACCGCCTCTACGGCTACGAGGTCTCGCCGGTCCTGTGGAAGAAGGTCATGCCGCGGCTGTCGGCGGGCCGCGTCCAGTCCGTGGCGACCCGGCTCGTCGTCGAGCGGGAGCGCGAGCGCATCGCCTTCCGTTCCGCCGAGTACTGGGACCTGACCGGCACCTTCGCCACCGGCCGCGCCGGCGACCCGTCCGACCCGTCGTCGCTGGTCGCCCGCCTGAACACGGTCGACGGCAAGCGCGTGGCGCAGGGTCGCGACTTCGACTCGCTCGGTCAGCTGAAGAGCGACACGCTCCACCTCGACGAGGCGAACGCCCGCGCGCTCGCCGCAGCACTGGAGAACACGCAGTTCGCGGTGCGCGCCGTCGAGTCCAAGCCGTACCGCCGCTCGCCGTACGCGCCGTTCCGCACCACGACCCTCCAGCAGGAGGCGAGCCGCAAGCTCGGCTTCGGCGCGAAGGCCACGATGCAGGTCGCGCAGAAGCTGTACGAGAACGGCTACATCACGTACATGCGTACGGACTCCACGACGCTGTCGGAGACGGCGGTCGCGGCCGCCCGTGCGCAGGTCACGCAGCTGTACGGCGCCGACTACCTGCCGGCCCAGCCGCGCACGTACGCCGGAAAGGTCAAGAACGCGCAGGAGGCGCACGAGGCGATCCGCCCTTCGGGTGACCGTTTCCGTACCCCGGCCGAGACGGGTCTGACCGGCGACCAGTTCAAGCTCTACGAGCTGATCTGGAAGCGCACCGTCGCATCGCAGATGAAGGACGCCGTCGGCAACAGCGTGACGGTGAGGATCGGCGGCCTGGCGAGCGACGGCCGGGACGCCGAGTTCACCGCGTCCGGCAAGACGATCACCTTCCACGGCTTCCTCAAGGCGTACGTCGAGGGCGCCGACGACCCGAACGCCGAGCTCGACGACCGCGAGCGCCGGCTGCCGCAGGTCGGCGAGGGCGACGCGCTGTCCGCCGAGGAGATCACGGTCGACGGCCACGCGACCAAGCCGCCGGCCCGCTACACCGAGGCCAGCCTGGTCAAGGAGCTGGAAGAGCGCGAGATCGGCCGCCCGTCGACGTACGCGTCGATCATCGGCACGATCCTCGACCGCGGTTACGTCTTCAAGAAGGGCACCGCGCTCGTCCCGTCCTTCCTGTCCTTCGCCGTGGTCAACCTGCTGGAGAAGCACTTCGGCCGGCTCGTCGACTACGACTTCACCGCGAAGATGGAGGACGACCTCGACCGCATCGCCCGGGGCGAGGCCGAGTCCGTGCCGTGGCTGAAGCGCTTCTACTTCGGCGAGGGCGAGGGCCACGGTGGCGCGGCGGACGCCGGGAACGGCGACGGCGACCACCTCGGCGGCCTCAAGGAGCTCGTCACCGACCTGGGCGCGATCGACGCCCGCGAGGTCTCGACGTTCCCCGTCGGCAACGACATCGTGCTGCGCGTCGGCCGCTACGGCCCGTACATCGAGCGGGGCGAGCGCGACACGGACGGCCACCAGCGCGCGGACATTGCGAGCGACCTGGCCCCGGACGAGCTCTCCGTCGAGTACGCCGAGGAACTGCTGGCCAAGCCGAGCGGCGACTTCGAGCTGGGCAAGGACCCGGAGACGGGCCACCAGATCGTGGCGAAGGCCGGGCGCTACGGGCCGTACGTCACCGAGGTGCTCCCCGAGGGCACCCCGAAGACCGGCAAGAACGCCGTCAAGCCGCGCACTGCCTCGCTCTTCAAGACGATGTCTCTCGACACGGTGACGCTCGATGACGCTCTCAAGCTGATGTCGCTGCCGCGCGTAGTCGGGACGGACGCCGAAGGCGTGGAGATCACCGCGCAGAACGGGCGCTACGGTCCGTATCTGAAGAAGGGCACGGACTCGCGCTCCCTGGAGAACGAGGAGCAGCTCTTCACCATCACGCTGGACGAGGCCCTCGCGATCTACGCCCAGCCCAAGCAGCGCGGGCGGGCCGCGGCCAAGCCGCCGCTGAAGGAGCTCGGCGCGGACCCGGTCAGCGGCAAGCCGGTGGTCGTCAAGGACGGCCGCTTCGGCCCGTACGTCACGGACGGCGAGACCAATGCGACGCTGCGCTCCGGCGACAGCGTCGAGACGATCACGCCCGAGCGCGGCTTCGAGCTGCTCGCCGAGAAGCGGGCGAAGGGCCCGGCCAAGAAGACGGCGGCCAAGAAGGCTCCGGCGAAGAAGACGGCTGCCAAGAAGACGACGGCCGCCAAGAAGACCGCTGCGAAGAAGACGACGGCGGCGGCCAAGACCACGGCAGCGAAGAAGACCACGGCGAAGAAGACCACCGCCAAGAAGACGGCGGCTTCTTCGGCGGTGACGGAGGACTGAGCAGCCGCGAAGGACTGAGCAGAGCGGTCACCGGACCTCCGGCCCGACCTGCGACGCCCCGGCGCCACGCGGCGCCGGGGCGTCAGTCTGTTCGGGTGCCCTTCGGGGAGTACCCGCCTCCGGATAGGCTGGCAAGATGACGCGAGCCGAGCAGCCACCGGCCCAGAACCCGGCCCCTGACGACGCCCTGGTCGCAGATTCCCGAGAGCGTGCCGTCCGCGCACTGTTGCGCGGGCCGCAGCTGAAACGCTTGTGGAGCGCCCAGCTCGTGGGCGGGGTGGGAGATGCACTAGCCCTTCTCGTCCTCGTCCTGCTGACGCTCCAGGCGGCGATCTCCGAGGGTTCCTTCGGCGGTGGCTATCGCGGGGTCGCGACCGCCATCGCCACCGTCTTCGCGGCGCGGATCCTCGCGACGCTGCTGTTCGGCGCGGTCCTGCTCGGTCCGCTCACCTCCCTCACGTCCCCGGGCGGCCCCCTGGACCGCCGCTGGACCATGGTGGGCTCGGACGGCGTACGCGCAGCGCTGCTGATCGTCGCCCCGCTGTGGATCGACTGGACCCCGGACAACGCGCTCGCGCTCCTGCTCGTCACGGCCTTCGTCACGGGCGTCGCCGAACGCTTCTGGACGGTGTGCCGGGAGAGCGCGGCGCCCGCGCTGCTGCCCCCGCCGCCGCTCGAGGGCGCGGCGGTGCGACCGCTGCCGGACCACATGGACGCGCTGCGGCGGCTGTCGCTGCGTACCGGTTTCGTGGCGCTGCCGATCGCCGCGGCCGCGCTCGTCGCGGTCACGCTCGTGGGCAACCTGCTGGGCGCGGTCATCGCATGGTTCGGGCAGCATCAGGCCGCCCTCGCCTCGTACGTGGCAGCGGGCCTGTTCGCCGCGTCGCTGTCCGTCCTGTACTTCCTCGAACTGCCGGACGCGCAGACGCCGCGCGCGCGTTCCCCGCTCGAGGGCCTGCGCCGCCCCAAGACGGGCGCCGGTGTCGACAAGGGGCGCACGAACGCGATCCCGCTGCTGGTGCTGGCCTGCGCCGCGGTCGCCGCGGCCGTCGCTGCGGCGGTCGCCGTGGCGGTCCTGCACGCCAAGGACCTGAAGGGCGGCCCGGTGCTCTACGGGCTGCTGGTGCTCGCGCTGACCGGCGGCACCGTCGTGGGCATCCGCACGGCGCCGTCCGTCCTGCCGTCCCTGTCGCGCCGCCGGCTGCTGGCGCTGACCGTGGCGCTCACCGGCGTGGCGCTGCTCGCCGTGGGCCTCGTACACGATGTGACGACCGTGCTGCTGCTCGCGGCGCTCGCGGGTGTCGCCGCCGGTGTCGCCGCGAACACCGGGCACACGCTGCTCGACCAGGAGACCGAGGACTACCGGCGGGCGCGTACGACCGAGCATCTGCAGGCGGTCGTGCGGGTGAGCGTCGCGCTCGGTGCGGTGGCCGCGCCGCTGCTGGCGGCGGCGATCGGGCCGTACCGGCTGGTCAGCGGCAAGTTCGTGTTCGCGCACGGCGGCGCCGCGTTCACGCTGATGCTCGTCGGGGCGCTGCTGCTGCCGGTGGCCGCACTTCTGCTGGCGAAGACCGACGACCGGTCCGGGGTGTCGCTGAGGCACGATCTGCGGGACGCGCTGCGTGGCGGCGACCCGGCCCAGGCGCCCGCCGCCTCCGGTTTCTTCATCGCCCTGGAGGGCGGTGACGGCGCCGGGAAGTCGACGCAGGCCGAGGCGCTGGCGGAGTGGATCCGCGCGAAGGGCCACGAGGTCGTGGTCACGCGCGAGCCGGGCGCGACGCCGGTCGGAAAGCGGCTGCGGTCGATCCTGCTCGACGTGTCGTCCGCGGGCCTGTCGCACCGGGCCGAGGCCTTGCTGTACGCGGCCGACCGTGCCGAACACGTCGACACGGTCGTCAGGCCGGCTCTGGAGCGTGGCGCCGTCGTCATCTCCGACCGCTACATCGACTCTTCCGTGGCGTACCAGGGCGCGGGCCGCGATCTGTCGCCGACCGAGATCGCCCGTATCTCGCGCTGGGCGACGGACGGCCTCGTACCGCATCTGACCGTTCTGCTGGACGTGTCGCCGGAGGCGGCGCGGGAGCGGTTCACGGAGGCTCCGGACCGTCTCGAGTCGGAGCCCGCGGAGTTCCACGCGCGCGTGCGGGCCGGTTTCCTGACGCTCGCTGCCGCCGACCCCGGCCGCTACCTGGTCGTCGACGCGGCTCAGGAGCCGGAGGCGGTGACCACCGTGATCCGGCACCGGCTCGACGTGATGCTGCCGCTCTCCGACGCCGAGGTGAAGGCCCAGGAGGAGGCGCGCAAGGCCGCCGAGGAGGAGGCGCGCCGGAAGGCCGAGGAGGAGGCCGCGCGCAAGGCGGGGGAGGAGCGCCTGGAGCGCGAGCGCCAGGAGCAGCTGGCGAAGCTCCGAGCCGAGGAAGAGGAGCGCAAGCGCCGCGAGATCGAGGAGGCCCAGCGCCGCGAGGCTGAACGCCAGGCGGAGGAGGCCCGGCAGCGCGCCGAGGAGGCCCGCCGCCTCGCCGAGGAGGAGCGGGCGCGGCGGCAGGCCGAGGAGGAGGTGCGGGCCGCCGAGCAGGAGCGGCTGCGCCGGCAGAAGGAGGAAGAGGCCCGGCTGCGCGCCGAGGCCGAGGAGCGGCGCCGGGAGAAGCAGCGCAAGGCGGAAGAGGCGCTGCTGCGGGCGGAGGAGGCCCGGCGGCTGGCGGCGGCTGCGGCCTCGGCGGCGGCATGCGCGGCACAGACATCTGACGCGGCGGCCACGGGACGCTCCGGCGTGTCGCCCGACAACGAGCGGACGGTGCCCACGCCGATCGTGACGCCGGACAACGCCTCGGGCGGACCGGCGGACGAGACCGCGGTACTGCCGCCGGTGCGGGAGCCGGGTCCGGCCGACGAGACAGCGGTGCTGCCGCCCGTGCGGCACGGTGGCGCGGCAGCCGACCCGGATGCGGAGGAGACGGCGGTGCTGCCGCAGCCGCCCGCGGCTCCTGCCGAGCCCGCGGGTGCGGCGGACGAGACGGCTGTTCTGCCTCCGGTGCGCGATGCCCGGCGCGACGACGACCCCGCCGGCCGGGTGCCGCCGGGCTACTTCCGCGACGAGCGCCCGGCAGGCCCGCAGCCGGACGGTTCGAACGCCAGGACGCACGAGCTGCCCCGCGTCGACAGCGAGGGCCGCACGGGCCGCCCGCGGTCCGACTGGGCGGAGGAGACCCCTCTGGACGACCTCCCGACCCTGGCGGACGAACTGCTGGGGCCGCACGAGGACCGGGACGGGGACGACGGCGGGCGCTGGGGCAGGGGCCGCCGCTGAGGGCCGGCAGGGGCCGGCCGTACCGCGGACCGGGCGGGTCTGTCCGGTCCGCTCGGTCCGTCTGTCCGGTCCGCCCTGACCGTCCGCCCGTCCGGCCCCGACGGTCTGCCCGGTCCGCCCTGACCGTCACTGTCAGTGGGCGGCCCCACAATGGACCGGGCAAGGCGAAGTGCGACGAAAGGGTGGTGGACCCATGAGCGTGTGGGACGAC
Organism: Streptomyces sp. NPDC002577; assembly: GCF_053594815.1. NCBI lineage: Bacteria > Bacillati > Actinomycetota > Actinomycetes > Kitasatosporales > Streptomycetaceae > Streptomyces > Streptomyces sp. NPDC002577. The sequence goes on from NZ_JBSFWK010000009.1 coordinate 156,478, forward strand.
CTGGTAGGCCAGGAGAAGGTGAGCGCCCAGCTCGCCGCGGCCGCCCGAGACGCCGACGCCCTGGTGACCGCCGTCGCCACGGACGCCCCGCTCCCGGAGGCGTCGAAGATGACGCACGCGTGGCTGTTCACGGGTCCGCCCGGTTCCGGCCGCTCCACTGCCGCGCGCGCCTTCGCGGCAGCGCTCCAGTGCGTCAGCCCCGACCGCGCACTCGGCGGCGCCCCGGGCTGCGGCTTCTGCGACGGCTGCCACACGGCGCTGGTGGGCACCCACGCGGACGTGGAGATCGTCCGCACGGACCTGCTCTCCATCGGCGTCAAGGAGACCCGCGACCTCGTACGCCGGTCCCATCTGTCGCCCGCCGGCGGCCGCTGGCAGGTCATCGTCCTCGAGGACGCCGACCGCCTCACGGAGGGCGCGGGCAACGTCCTGCTGAAGGCCGTGGAGGAGCCCGCCCCCCGCACGGTCTGGCTGCTGTGCGCGCCGTCCCTGGAAGACGTCCTGCCGACCATCCGCTCGCGCTGCCGCCACCTCACGCTGCGTACACCTCCGGTGGACGCGGTGGCCGACGTGCTCGTACGCCGCGACGGCATCGAGCCCGGCGTCGCGGTCGCAGCGGCCCGCGCCACGCAGGGGCACATCGGCCGCGCGCGGCGCCTCGCGACGGACGAGCGGGCGCGGGAGCGCCGCGCCGCCGTGCTGAAGCTGCCGCTCCGTGTCGCCGACATAGGCGGGTGCCTGAAGGCCGCGCAGGAGCTGATCGACGAGGCGGCGGAGGACGCCAGACAGGTCGCCGAGGAGGTCGACGCGAAGGAGACCGAAGACCTGAAGGCCGCCCTCGGCGCGGGACAGGGCGGCAGGATGCCCCGCGGCACGGCAGGGGTGATGAAGGAGCTCGAGGACAGACAGAAGCGCCGCAGGACCCGCACCCAGCGCGACAGCCTGGACCTCGCCCTGGTCGACCTGACGGGTTTCTACCGCGATGTCCTCGCCCTGCAGTTCGGCTCCGGTGTCGCCGTCGCCAACACGGAGGTGCAGGACGCGCTGGAGCGGATAGCCCGCAGCAGCTCGCCCGAGTCGACGCTGCGCCGCATCGAGGCGATCTCCGCGTGCCGGGAGGCCCTCGACAGCAACGTCGCACCGCTGCTGGCCGTGGAGGCTATGACGGTCGCCCTGCGGGCGGGCTGACCGGCACGGCCTGCCGGGCCGGCCCACCCGCCACCGAAGTCCGCCGGACGTGATTGCCACTCGACTCGCACAAAGTCCATAGCGCCACGGACCGCAGTCGCGCCATTGCGGACAGTTAGGCTCGCTGGATGAACACCACGCGTCACATCAAGGCAAGCGGGCTCCGGGCGGCCGGCGCCCTTCTCGTCGCCGCCGGGCTGCTCTCCACCGGCTGCTCGGCGGGCGACTCGACGACCGATGCCGCGCTCGCAGCGCTGCCCAGGGCCACACCGGCGAGTCTCTCGGAGTACTACGGCCAGAAGCTGAGCTGGCGTGACTGCGGTGTCCCAGGATTCGAGTGCTCCACGCTGAAGGTCCCGCTCGACTACGAGAAGCCGGACTCCGGCGACATCAAGCTGGCCGTCGCCCGCAAGAAGGCCACGGGCCCCGGCAAACACCTCGGCTCGCTGCTGGTCAACCCGGGCGGACCGGGCGGCTCGGCCGTCGGCTACCTCCAGGCGTACGCGGCCCTCGGCTACCCGGCCGAGGTCCGCGCGCGGTACGACATGGTGGGCGTCGACCCGCGCGGCGTGGCGCGCAGCGAGCCCGTCGAGTGCCTCGACGGCCCCCAGATGGACGCGTACACGAAGACCGACATCACCCCGGACGACAAGCGCGAGACCGACGAGCTGGCCGCCGCGTTCAAGAAGTTCGCGGACGGCTGCGAGAGCCGGTCCGGTGCGGTCCTGCCGCATGTCTCCACGGTCGAGGCGGCTCGCGACATGGACATTCTGCGCGCTGCGCTGGGTGACAAGAAGCTGAACTTTGTCGGCGCCTCGTACGGGACGTTCCTGGGCGCCACGTACGCGGGGCTGTATCCCGAGCGGGTCGGCCGCCTGGTCCTGGACGGCGCGATGGACCCGTCGCTGTCCGCCCGCCGGCTGAACGAGGAGCAGACCGCCGGATTCGAGACGGCGTTCCGCGCCTTCGCCGAGGACTGCGTGAAACGAACGGACTGCCCTCTCGGCAGCCAGGGCAGCACGCCCGAGGCCGTGGGCAGCAATCTCAAGGCCTTCTTCCAGCGGCTGGACGCCGCCCCCATCGCCGGCGGCTCCAGCGACGGACGCAAGCTCACCGAGTCGCTGGCGACCTTCGGTGTGATCGCGGCGATGTACGACGAGGGGGCGTGGCCCCAGCTGCGGGACGCCCTCACCGCGGCGATGAGGAAGAAGGACGGCGCGGAGCTGCTGGCACTCGCGGACAGCTACTACGAGCGGGGCCCGAAGGGCACGTACACGAACCTGATGTTCGCCAACGCCGCCGTGAACTGCCTCGACCTCCCCGCGCCCTTCACCTCTCCGGAGCAGGTGGAGCAGTCGCTCCCGGCCTTCGAGAAGGCGTCCCCCGTCTTCGGTAAGGCACTCGCCTGGTCGTCCCTGAGCTGCGCGTACTGGCCGGTGCGGCCCACGGGCAGGGCGCACCGCATCGAGGCGAACGGCGCGGCCCCCATCGTCGTCGTCGGCACCACCCGCGACCCGGCCACCCCCTACCACTGGGCCGAGGCCCTGGCCGGTCAGCTCTCCTCCGGCAGGCTCCTGACGTACGAGGGCGACGGCCACACGGCGTACGGCCGCGGCAGCACGTGCATCGACTCCGCGATCGACCGCTATCTGCTCGACGGGGTCGCTCCGGTGAACGGAAAGCGCTGCTCATAGCCCGGTCACCCGCGGTCACGGGTGCCGGAGGGGCGGTGGTCTCAGGGGGTGTGCAGAGCACTCTCGGAAACTGTGTAGACTTGGCGACGCCGCTGATCGCACCATAGTGATCGCGACACGCCGCCTTAGCTCAGATGGCCAGAGCAACGCACTCGTAATGCGTAGGTCTCGGGTTCGAATCCCGAAGGCGGCTCAGGTAAACCCCAGGTCAGATAGTCGTTGACCTGGGGTTTTCTATTGTTCGCGGCATGGCGTATCACACGGCCGGGGGTGCCGTGGGATGGCTTGCGTGAACGATGCGTGAGCGGAGGGGGCTTCGGCCCTACTCCTTGGGCTTCTTCCGCCGGGTCTTCTTCCTGCCCTCGGCCTGGGCCTTCTTGGCGCGCTTGGCCTTCTTCCGGGCCTTCTCCGCCCTGTGCGCGGCTTCCTCCGGACGAGCTCCTGTACCACTTGCGCCAGGACGCCGAGAGCCCGTGGGCGGAGTGGGGGCGCAACGGGCTGGACGCCCGCGTACTGGCGAAGATGCTGCGCCAGTACGACATCAAGCCCGGCAAGGTCCGCCTCGTCGACGGCACCCAGCGCAAGGGCTACATGCGCAACAAGTTCCTCGACGCGTGGCGGCGCTATTGCCCCACCGTCCACCCGGTGGACGTCGAGCCCGCCGCCCCAGCTCGGGCTGAGCCCCGCATCCCCCGGTGGCCGTCCCTGCCGTGATCACCTGCCCCGGGCCGTGAGAACGGCTCGTGTCTCGCGCGGCCCTTGCCGTGCCGCGCGCCGAGGACGAGACCAGTCCTGTCACCGGTGTGCGAAGTGTCCTCGACTGTTCCCACAAGTACTCCTTGGCCTACTGCTGGCCCCCTCGCAGCCGCTTCCGGCTGCCCGCGACGTACGGTTGAGGTACCGAGGGCATCGCGTATTCCGGCCGCCACGCCGGGTCGTCCTCGGCGAGAGACGAACCCTGGGCCGCCCCAGCGGTCGGCGCGGAGACGGGTCGGCATCATGTCCACCGCGGTCGAAGCAATTCCACGCAAGCTCGTCACGGCTGTGCCCGTACCGCGTACCCGTTCCGGCCTGCGTCCCTGCCGAGGGGAGGCGTGATGGTCCTTTCCCGGCTGGACATCCACCGGCGGAACCGAGGGGAGGGGGCACTCGTCACGCTCGCCGGTGAGATCGGACCGGCCACGGCGCCGCTACTGCGGGCCGCGCTGGAGCAGTGTCTGCGCGACGGTGTCACCGTCATCGACATCGACCTGACCACGGTCGGCTCCTGCGATGTCAGGGGCCTGGACGTCCTCCTGTCGGCGTCACGGCGCGCCGGCCGAGTGCACGCCTCCCTGCAACTGCATCACCCGTGCGCACAGATCACCCGGCTCCTCGCCGTCACCGGATCCACCCCCCTGCTCCTCGCGGGCCCCACGGATCCCGTGCCGCCCGCCCTGCCCCGCGACCTCCTGGAGACGGCCTCCTCGGGTCCGTCGGCCGACGGGAGGCGGACGCTTGAGGACCCCGCTCGTGGGCCGGTCCTCAAGGACGGGATCCGCCTGCGCCGGCTGACCCGTTGGCAGACCGAGGGGATGAGGGAGGACATCGCGGATCTGGCCATGGTGTCCGTCGCGGACACCCCCGGGGAGTCGTTCGACAACCGGGGAGCGTTCCTGCGCCGCCTGGCCGTCAGTGCCCGGCGTCCCGGCTTCGCTCTGCTGGTCGCCGAGACGACGGTGCTGGTCGGCTGTGCCTACGGCTTTCCGGTGGGCCCAGGCGGCTCCGGCAGGCGGGGCTTCGACCGAATGTTGCAGGAGAGCATCCAACGGCTCACCGCCTGTGCACGGTTCCAGGTCCTCACTCAGGTCGTGGCACATCCGCACGCTCAGGACCGCGACATCGCCCACCGCCTGCAACAGCGTCTGCTCACCGACCGGCACGCCGCCCTGGGAGTCGCCCTGCTCCATCCGGCCGACCAGGCCGGACAAGCCGCCTTCGAGTCCTGGGGCTGGCAGAACATGGGAGAGATCGTGGGGCTGCCCGGTCCGGTCGCTCCCTGTGTGCTGATCCTGCGTCTGGGAGGGCCGTCCCCAGCAGGCCGTTGATCGAGCGTCTGCTGCGGGCATCCGTTGCGCAGGCGACAAACGGCTGCGCCGTCCAGGCCGGTGCGGCCGCCTGGCTCGGCATCTCGCGCCGCCCGTCACGGCCGGGAGTACGCTGACCTTACCGAGAGCTTTTCGGGCGCACGACCACGGCGGCGCCGTTCCCGGCGAGTGACAGACGCGGGCAGCCGCAAGCCGCCCGGAACGGGATCGCATGATGGACGCCATCACGAAGCCCGCCGAAGGTACGTCACCGGATGACGCACAGAGCTACTGGATGCCCTTGCCCCGGCTGAGCCTTACGCCGGACGTCAGCCACGGCCCGCTGGACGGAGCGTGGTGGCCGCGGTGCGACGCGCTGGAACTGGAGTTGCCCGCGCTGGTCGGCTCCTTGGACCCGGCTGTCGGCACCGTCACCCGCGTAACCGTAGACACCGCCTCGTGGCGCGATGCCCCGCAGACGGTGATGTCGCCCGGCCACGTGATCGAGGTGGTCCGGTCGGGTCTCGCCGCCGAGGCGCATGCCATCACTCTGGACTGCGGCACGGTGGGGCGCTGGGAGCTGCTGGTGATCCCACCTGACGAGCCGGCTGGAGCGGCCACCGAGCTGCTGATGGCTGCCGCCGACCCGGAGAACCCGCTGCCGGCTCCGCGCATGCTGGCACTCGCCGAGGAAGACCTCGCTGGAGAAGCCACATGGGAGGCGGAAGGAGGACACGGACTCAGGTGAGGGCCCGACGCCTGTCGGGTTCATATGACCGGCTGGCCGGTCCGGTTGTCGATGGGCTCGGTGGAGCGATGGCACGAGCAATCTCTTGGTCGAGTACGCGCGGATCATGGCGGGTGAGCGGATGACGCCCGGACGCCGTGCGGACCGCTCCGAGAGCTTCGGGGAAGCGTTGCTGGGAGCGGTTCTGGATCGCGCGCACGAGCTTCCGCCCCATCTCATCGGGCCGCTGGTCGCCGACGTGATGGAGCGGTTGGGAGGCCGTCGTCCGCAGGTGCTGCTGCAGGACTACGGCCAGATGCTGCTCGTACCCCTGCCCGGCGAGGGCCTCACGGACGGGGATCCGCACGTGATCGACGACTCCGAGGCGGGCCGCTGCTTTCTCGACGCGGTCCCCGTCGAGCTGCCCGAGAAGGACGGCGTTCGGGTCCATCTGCCGCTGCTGGACGGCGGCGACCAGGTGGGAGTCATGGCAGTGACGCTGGACAACGTCGACGACCACGACCGCCGCCTGTTGCTCAGGATCTCCGGCCTGGTGGCCGACCTGCTGGTGACCAAGCACGGCTATTCCGACCTTTTCTTCGGCGTCCGACGTGGTGAGCCGATGAGCGTCGCCGCGGAGATCCAGTGGTCTCTGCTGCCACCGCTGGCGATGATCATGCCTCGTGTCGCCGTGGCGGGAATCCTGGAACCCGCCTATGACGTGGCGGGTGACAGCTTCGACTACGCCCTCAACGGGGACATCCTCCACGTGGCCATGATCGACGCGATGGGGCACGGCCTGGACGCGGCCACGATGGCCACCGTGGCCATCGGCGCCTACCGCCACGCCCGCCGCCTCGGCATCGGGCTGTCGGAGATCTACGACTGCATGGACCGCGCCGTGGCGGAGCAGTTCGGTCCCGAGCACTTCGTCACCGCGCAGATGTTGCAGCTGGACACGACGACGGGACGGCTGCAGTGGGTCAATGCCGGGCACCCGTCGCCGATCCTCGTCCGCAACCACCGCGTCACGCAGCGCCTGGTCGCTCCGACGACCCTCCCGGTCGGCCTGGGTGGTTCGGAGCCACGGATCAGCGAGCTGGGGCTGGAGCGCGGGGACCGCGTCCTCTGTTTCACCGACGGACTGATCGAGGAGCACAAGACCGGTGGGCAGGAGTTCGGGGAGGACCAGCTGATCGACTGTGTGAATCAGCTGGAGAGAACCGGCCGCGGGATCCGTGCGGTGACGCGCTCCCTGTCCCACACGCTCCAGCGGGCGCGGGGCGGACACACCACGGATGACGCGACGCTGCTCATGGTGGAGTGGCGCGGCTGACCTCCCCACTGTCGTCCGACACCGTTCCGCCGGTCTCGCCGAGGGAGGTCCGTCAGTCGGAGGGACCCCGCCCGCTCCCGGTATCGATGAGGATCTGTTCCGCCTGGCTGATGTTGTCTGCCCGGACTGCCTGGGCCATCGCGGTGCGGGCGGCCTCGGGTGTCGCGTTCGGCGGAACCACCAGTAGCGAGAAGAGCTCTTGGTCGCCCCGGGTGATCAGGACAGTGTCGTCACCCACCGGGAAGGCGTCGATGTGCACCACTTGGTCGTCCACGACGATCCGCGTCGGGAGCCCTTCCCAGGCCGCTGTGTCCAGCCCGACGCGCCTCACGGGGCCTATATGTTCGATGAGGGCGCTCAGCAGTGCGGGCAGCTCGGCTCCGATGTCGCGCGACCGCGGCCACCACGCACCGTCGAGGACACCTTCGCGTGACTCCGTCGTCTCCAGCCGGAGCAGCGCACACCCCGGCCGCACGGCCTCATGGACGCCACTGGGCAGGTGCCCGGAAACAGGGGGTGTATGGGAGCTGGTCATGAGGACCACCCGTCTTAGGGAGCCGGTGCGAACACGGGACCCGCCCGGCATTATTACGCTACTCCTCGTGCCGCCGGGCGCCGGTGGCGCAGGGAGCAGAGCGTCCTGCCGCCATGCCGGGTGGGCATCCAGTACCTGGATGCCCACGGCCCGTCGTGCGTGAGCGATGCGTGAGCGGACGGTGTGGCACCAGCCGTAATGGAGCAGACCGCGCATCACCCAGCCCCTGCCCTGACCAGGTGGTTCCGGACACCGAGGCACCGCCCGGAATCACCCACCACACCCCCACCAGGACTCGTAATGCGTAGGTCTCGGGTTCGCATCCCGAAGGCGGCTCCACCGGAACCCCCGCTCAGACAGTTTCTGAGCTGGGGTTTTTCGTTCGGCGGAGGTGGCGGCGACGGCGGGCGCGGGCCGTGCGGCTGCCGGCGGCTCAGGTGGTCTGAGGCGAGGGTTACTGCCGGGGGATGAAGGCGTCCGTCGATCTCGGCTGCTGCGCACTGTTGCATCGTCCCCGTAACGGGGAACCGTACGCTGGGGTGGGACGTCCCTCCCCTCGCTGAAGTTGCTGCAGAGTATTCCGGTACTTGGGGGAGGCATGGGAGCACAGGCACCTGCACCAGGCTCGGGGGAGGGGCTGGGTTCGGAAGCGGCGACCGTCGTGTTACCCGCCACCATCGGCCCGTATGTGGTGATGCGTCAGCTCGGCGAGGGCGGGATGGGCGTGGTGTCCCTGTGCCGGACCCCCTCGGGGAGGCTGGTGGCGGTCAAGCAGGTGCGGGAGGAGTACGCGGACGACCCCGCCTTCCGCAGCCGGTTCCGCCGGGAGGTGGCCGCCGCCCGCAGGGTCAGCGGTGTGTACACGGTGCCCGTGGTGGACGCCGACACCGACGGGTACCGGCCCTGGGTGGCCACCGCGTACATCCCGGCACCCACACTCGATCAGGCGGTGCGCACCTGCGGCAGTTTCCAGGAGTCCGCTCTGCGTGCCCTCGGGACCGGGCTGGCCGAGGCTCTGGGGGCCATCCACGCCGCCGGTCTGGTGCATCGCGACCTCAAGCCCGGCAATGTGCTGCTCGCCGCCGACGGTCCCCGTGTGATCGACTTCGGCATCACCAAGGCCCTCGGCGAGACCCGTCTGACCGGCACCGGCACTGTGATCGGCTCCCCTGCCTTCATGGCGCCGGAGCAGGTCGCGTCGTTCCACGACGTCGGCCCGGAGTGCGACATCTTCGCGCTGGCGGGGATGCTGGTGTACGCGGCCTGTGGAGAGGGCCCGTTCGGTCTGGGCGACGAGGGAGTGCTGCACCGCGTCGTGACGGCTGAGCCCGACCTGCACGGGGTTCCGGCCGCGCTGCATCCGCTGCTGCTGCGCTGCCTGGACAAGACCCCGTCACGGCGGCCCACGCTGGAGCAGATTCTGGCCGAACTGGCGCCCGCCGACCCGGAGGCGCTGCTGGTCCCCGCTCTGCGGGAGGACCTGGCGGCTCGGGCCCGTGAGGCCGAGCTGATGGCCGTGGTCCCGCCTCCTCCCGGGACGTTGCCCGGTGACGGCGGGAAGGGGCCTCGTCCCAGCCGCCGAGCAGTGCTGATCGGCGGGCTGTCCGTCCTCGGTGCGCTGGCCGCGGGCGGAGTGGTCACGGCGGTCCTGGCGGACGACGGCGACAGCGGCGGCACGGACGGGAAGAGTCAGGGCAGCGGGAAGCCGCTGGGGAGCACCGTTCGTACCGTGAAGCTCACCGACCCGCCCAAGCCGCTGTGGACGACCCCCGTACCCATCTCCGTCGCCAGCCCGCAGCTTTACCCCTTCGGCTCGACACTGGTGCTCCACGACGGTCAGTACGCGGCGGCCGCGTTCGACGCCTCGTCCGGTGATGTCCGCTGGAGACACGGCCTCGGGGCCGACGGACAGGTGGTGAGGGAGAAGGATCCGCTCGCCCAGGCGTTTGTCCTGGGCCGCACCAGTACCGGGCTGCTCGCCTCGGACATGAGCACCGGCCTCTCCTCCTCCGAGGGGAAGTACTCGCTGGAGACCGTGCACTTGCTGGAGACCGTGCACCCGGCTACCGCCCGGGTGCGGTCCAAGATCCGCATGTCCGAGGACGCCGACGTGTCGATGCTGCTGGCCAGTTACGGCAAAACCGCCTACTGCCAGGTCAGGAAGATCGAGGGAGGGTTCTCGTTCACCAGCCCGACGCCCAGCGCCACCCCGGGCTACAGCGTCAGCGAGACCGCCGCCGCCATCGACCTGGACGACGGTTCCATCCGCTGGCAGAAGCCCGTCGTGGCCACCTCGCTCGGCATCCGCTTTGCCGCCGACCGCCACGGTTTCTACTACACCGAGGACACCGACGCCGGCCTGACGTTGCACGCACTGGACGCGGCGCGCGGCACGTCCAGGTGGTCGCAGAAGGTCCCCGCCCATCCCGACAGCAATCTCCCGGCTTATATGCAGTCCGCCGGCGGGGAGCTCACCTCTTCGCTGACGGCAGCCGGCGATCTGCTGATCACCGTGAACGTCAAGGGCGGAATGACCGCCTACGACGCGGCGAGCGGGACCCGCCGCTGGTCGGTGTCCATGACCGCGGCGACGCCCCCGGCAGTGGCCGGCGATCTGGTGCTGGCCAACGACGGCGGCCGCGTCTACGCCGTCGACCTGCACACCGGCAAGGTCCGGTGGAAGATCGCGAGCCCCCAGATGCTGTCCACCTACTCCTTCTCCATCCGCACCATCGCCGCCTCCGAGCAGGTCACCGCGGTCCTGTTCAGCCCCTTCCAGGTCAGCGCGAGCAGCACGTCCGTGACCGGGGGGAAGGCCGGCTGCCTGGTGTTGCGCACCTCGGACGGCAAACAGCTCTGGGCGCTTCAGGAGAAGCCCAGCTCCTCCGCCGCGGCCGCCCCGTCCGCCTCCCCTTCGCCGTCCGGCATCGGCAGCGGCCTCACCGGGGGGATCGACTCCTGGGGGGTAGCGGTGCAGGACAGCACGGTGTTCGTCAGCGGCGGCGGCCGGGTGCGGGCGTACCGGGCGGACGCGGAATGACCATCCCGCCGTCTTCGTCGCCCTCACCGTCTCTGTCGTCTTCGTCGTCTCAGGTTCCGCCGCCGTCATCGATGCCGCTCCCGGCGACCATCGGCCCGTACCGGGTGATCCGGCTGTTGGGCTCCGGAGGCATGGGCCGGGTCTACCTGGCCGCCACCCGGGCCGGGCGTCCGGTGGCGGTCAAGGTCGTACGGGAGAGCTACGCCCAGGACCCGCGTTTCCGGGAGCGGTTCCGCGCCGAGACGGAGGCCGCTCTCAAGGTCAGCGGGGCCTTCACCGCCTCCGTGCTGGACGCCGATCCCGATGCCGCGCAGCCGTGGCTGGCCACCGCCTACCTGCCCGCTCCCTCCCTCACCGACGCCGTCACCGCACACGGACCGATGCCGGAAGAGACGGTGCGCGGGCTGGCCGCCGGGCTGGCCGAGGCGCTGGCCGCCATCCATGCGGCGGGACTGGTGCACCGCGACCTGAAGCCCTCCAACATTCTGCTGACCGAGGACGGCCCCAGGGTCATCGACTTCGGCATCGCGCGGGCGGTGGACGGGGCCGGGCTGACCGGCACGAACCAACTCGTCGGCACCGCCGGTTACATGCCGCCCGAGCAGATCTCCGGACGGACCGTCACGGCGGCCGGGGACGTCTTCTCGCTCGGCGCCACCCTGGTGTTCGCCGCCACGGGACGCGGCGCGTTCGGAGCGGGCGGCCTGCACATCCTGCTGTACCGCACCGTCCATGAGGAACCGGATCTGGAGGGCATCCCGGAGACTCTGCGCGCGGCTCTCGCGGCATGCCTGGAGAAGGAGCCGTGGCAGCGACCGGAGGTGCCGGAACTGGCGGCGCTGTTCGGCGCGCCGGGACTGCCCGGCACCGGCTGGCTGCCGGAGTCCGTGCGGCGGGAAGTGCGCAGGCGGGAGGAAACGGTCCAGGCGGCGCTGCTGCACGTACCGGCCCGCCGATGGGGACGGCGCCGGGTGCTCGCGGCGGCGGGCGGCGGCATCGCGGCGGCGGCCCTCACGGGCTGGTACCTGACCTCTGGGGACTCCGGGAAGCCGAAGCCGCCCAGCCTCCTGTGGAAGAAGTCGCTCCCGGAGGGCTTCTCCCGGGTATGGCGGGTGGCGCCCGGGCGGCTCCTGGTCACGGACAGGAACGGGGGAGGAGCGGCCGCGCTGGACCCGGACACAGGCAAGGCCGTGCCCGGGTGGCAGAGCAAGCCGTACGGCTCCGCCCCCTCCGTGACGGACGGGCGCACCGTGTACGCCATCGAACTGGACGGTGCCGTGCACGCCCGGGACCTGGTGACCGGCACCCGACGCTGGCACTTCACCCCGCCCGGCGACCCGCAACCCGACTCCACGGACCTGGTTGTTCAGGCCGGCAGCGACGGATGGGCGTACGTCACCTCGGCCCAGACCGGCGGGCTGTACGCCCTCGACGGCACGGGCAAGAAGCGCTGGGAGCGCCACGCCCCGCTCACCACCGTCTACCCGCGCGGCCGTGTGCTGCTGTGCGTCACACGGAAAGAGGGCGGTACGGATGACCGCCGCGCCGTCTACGCCCTCGACCCGCGCTCCGGCAAGAAGCTGTGGAGCTACACCACCGACGTCTTCGGCATCGGCAGCAACCCGAGCACCCGCCTCGCCATCGCCCTGCGCAAGGACACCGCCGAACTGACGGCCCTCCGGCTGACCGACGGCACCCCGCTGTGGACGGTCGCCACCGGCCTGGACCCGAGCGTCCCCATCCAGAACGAGGGGCTCGCGGGCACGGCGCTCCTCAGCGGCGACGGCAGCACAGTGCTCTTCGAGCAGAGCCTCGCCAACGGCTCCTTCGCGGCGCTGGACGCAGACAGCGGAGCGACCCGGTGGCGGAAGCGCACGGGGGCGGGTACACAGCAGCTGAGCGTGATCGGTGAAACGGTCTTCACCCTTCCGGATCCCCCGGTCGGTACGGATGTCACCGGCGGGACCGGCCCGCTCACGGCCTACAGCCTGCGCGACGGACATCGTCTCTGGCAGACGCCGGACCCGGGAAAGGGCCTCCGCCAGTTGCTCGGGGTCCGGGCGGGCCTCGTTCTGCTCGGTATCGACGGGGGCAGCAACCCCGGTCTGTACGGGTACGCCCTCGCCGACGGCAAGCAGGTCTGGCACCTTCCGTACCAGGTCGACACCCTGTTCCTGCCCTGGTCCATGGTGGCCTCGGGCAGTCGCATGTGGATCGCCTGCGACACCACACTTCTGGCCTTCGCGCTGCCCACCGCGTGATGTGGGCGGGGCGGACGCCCTGCTTGCACGGACGCCCCGCCTGCACAGCCGTCCCAGGCGCCTGTAACGACCAATTAACTCCCGCCTATTGCCGTACGCAAAAGTGCATGCAAAAGTGTGTTCATCTTCGGAAGGGAGGGGCCTCCGTGGTCGGGACTGGGGTCAGGGTGAGGGTCGGCAGCGCCCTCTACAACGAGGTCGTCGAGTGGATGGACACCGAGACCGAGCTGCTGGATGCCTATCAGGAACGCGAGTGGCTGGAGGCGATGGTCAGCCGCGACGTGGTCTACCAGGTGCCGATCCGGCAGACCGTCGAGCGGGCGCGCGGGACCGGCTTCGTCCCCGGGGCGTTCCACCTCGACGAGACGTACGGATCGCTGGAGAGCCGGGTGGCGCGGAACGAGACCCAGTACGCCTGGGCGGAGGACCCGCCGTCCCGTATCCGCCACTTCGTGACCGGCATCAGGGTCACCGCGGACGCCGAGGACGCGGACCTCGTGAGCGTACGCAGCAATCTGATGATCTACCGCACGCGGCAGGAGCAGACCCAGCCGCAGCTGCTCTCGGGTGAGCGGCACGACGTGTTGCGCAGGGAGGACGGCGCGCTGCGCCTCCTGCGCCGCGAGGTCCTGCTGGATCTCACGGTGATCGGCACGCACAACCTTTCCATCTTCTTCTGATGCTTCTGAACACTCTGCTGAGAGGACCGCGGCGATGACGCAGGCGAAGAGCACGAGAGCTGACGCGCTTCTCGACGAACTCGACACGGGTCTGGCCCAGGGCGAGGTGCCCGCCGGGCTGTTCGGCAACCAGGAGATCTACGACCGCGAGCTGCGGACGATCTTCGGCCGGTGCTGGGTGTTTCTCGCCCACGAGTCGGAGATCGAGGCCAACGGCGACTATGTCCTGCGCAAGATCGGCGAGGACAACTTCATCGTGATCCGCGATGAGGAGGGCGGGATCAACGTCCTGTTCGACGCGTGCCGGCACCGCGGTGTGCAGGTGTGCCGCGCGGACTCGGGCAACACCTCGCACTTCCGGTGTCCGTACCACGGCTGGACGTACAACGCGAAGGGCGACCTGGTGGGCGCGCCGCTGTGGCGCAACGCGTTCGGCGGGATGTCCAAGGAGGGCAACGGGCTGTCGAAGGCCGCGCGGGTGCAGTCGTACCACGGGCTGATCTTCGCGACGCTCGACCCGTCCGCTCCGCCGCTGGAGGAGTACCTGGGCGGCATGGCCTGGTACCTGGACCTGCTGTTCGGGCTCAACGAGCACGGCATGGAGGTCGTGGGACCGCCGCAGCGGTTCGTCATCGACGCCAACTGGAAGTCGGGCAGCGAGAACTTCGCCGGGGACGACTACCACCTCGGCACGCTGCACCGGTCGGTGTGGGAGATCGGCGCCTTCCCGGTGCCCTTCCGCGAGAACATGATGGGCTATCACATCCAGGCGGCCCCCGGGCATTCGCTGTCGTTCTCGATGGCGCCGACCGAGGACGAGCCGGGCCCGAAGTTCTTCGGGTTCCCCGACGAGCTCGCCGAGACCTTCGACACGAGCCGCATCAGCGACCACCAGCTCGAGATCGCGCGGCGTTCCCGCGTGATGGTCGCCAACGTCTTCCCCAACTTCTCGATGCTGGCGCTGCCGATGACCGAGGACGGCGCCCACCACGCGCCGACCGGCGTCGTGACCATCCGTATGTGGCAGCCGCACGGAGTCGGCCAGGTCGAGATCTGGAACTGGTTCTGCGTCTACAAGAACATGACGCCCGAGCAGAAGGACCGGGCCTACCGGGCCGGGCTCGGCACGTTCTCCATGGGCGGCGCGTTCGAGATGGACGACACCGAGCCGTGGATCACCGTCAGCCGCACGGGCCGGTCCGTCGCCGCCGACCTGCTGGACTTCAAGCTCAACTACCAGATGGGCATGGAGGGCGTCGGTATCGCCAAGCCGGTGGAGGACTGGCAGGGACCGGGCATCGCCTACTGGACCCGGTACGAGGAGGGCGTGCAGCGCAACCTCTACCGCCACTACGCCGACATGATGCGTGCCGAGCCCGGCACCTGGCCGAAGCCGACCTTCGATGAGTGAGTGGATGGAGGCGGTGCGGGAGCAGTACCGCGGCCGGGGAGTGGGCGAGCGGCTGGCAGGCGGCCGGAAGCCGGGCGTGGTGGTCGTGGACCTCATCAACGGCTTCACCGACCCCGCCTGTCCGCCCGGCTCCGACCTGGACGCGGTCGTCGACCGTACGGCCGAGCTGCTGGACCGGGCCCGCGCGGCCGGGCTGCCGGTCTTCTTCACCACGATCTCGTACGAGCCCCGCGACCTGGACGAACTCGTCTGGCTGCGCAAGATGCCCGCGCTTCGTGCGCTCACCGCGGGTTCGCGGTGGGTCGAGGTGGACGAGCGGCTCGCGCCCCGGGACACGGAACCGGTGATCGCCAAGAAGGCGGCCTCGGCGTTCCACGGCACGGACCTCGCGCAGCGGCTGGCGGCCGCCGAGGTGGACACCCTGATCGTCTGTGGCGCCACCACCTCCGGATGCATCCGGGCCACCGTCATCGACGCGTGCGCGGAGAACTTCACGGTGCGCGTGCCCCGCGAGTGCGTGGGTGACCGGGCCGAAGGGCCGCACGAGGCGAACCTCTTCGACATCGACGCCAAGTACGCGGATGTGGTGGGCCTGGACGAGGTACTGGACGAGCTGCCGGGCGTGGTGATGGCCCGATGACGCCGACCACCAGCCCCGTACTCGACGCGAGTCCCGCGCTCGCGGCGACCGCCGGGCACGCCCCCGGCATCGAGCCCCGCCTGGTCACCGACCGTCCCCTCGACCTCGGCGCCGAACTGGAGCGCGGTACGTACGGAATCCAGACCTGCCCCGACGTGATCGCCGAACTTCAGGCCGCCGGACTGCGCGGCCGCGGCGGTGCCGGGTTCCCCGCGCACATCAAGTGGCGCGGGGTCGCGGAAGCCGACGGGCCGTGCGTGGTCGTGGCCAACGGCGAGGAGGGCGAGCCGAGTTCGTACAAGGACCGCTGGCTGCTGACGCACCGGCCGCACCTGGTCCTTGACGGGCTGCTGCTCGCCGCCCGCACCGTCGGCGCCGACCGCGCGGTCGTCTACCTCTCGCACCCCGAGACGGAGGCGTCCGTCCGCGCCGCGATCGCCGAGCTCGAACCGGTGACTCCGGCGGCGGGGGTGCGCCTGGACGTGCACGTCGTGGAGCCGACGTATGTGGCGGGCGACGAGACGGCGGTCTGCCGGTCGATCAGCGGCGGCCCGGCACTGCCGACGGCCCGCCCGCCCCGGGTCGGCGAGAAGGGGGTGGACGGCCTGCCGACGCTCGTGTCGAACGTCGAGACGCTGGCCCACGCCGCCTGGATCGCCCGCCACGGTGCGACGGCCTACCGCGCCCACGGAAGCACGGACTCGCCCGGCACCACCCTCGTCACGCTCAGCGGCGCGTGCGCCCGCCCCGGCGTCTACGAGGTCCCCTACGGCCTGACCGTCACCGAACTCTTCGAGCTGGCAGGCGGGTTCACCTCGCCTCCCACCGGGTTCCTGATGGGCGGCTGGTTCGGCGGCCTGCTCGGACCGGCGCACGCGGAGACCTGCTGCACGTACGAGGACGTCCGGACCGCAGGATCGGGACTCGGCTGCGCGGCGATCACCGCACTCGGATCCCACGAGGATCCGATCGCCGTCGCGGCCGAGGTCTCCGCCTGGTACGCGGCGGAGTCCGCGCAGCAGTGCGGGGTGTGCGTCAAGGGCACGGCGTCCATCCGGGACGCCTTCGCCTCGCTCGACGCGGGCACGGCGACCGACCGGGACCGGGACAACCTCGCCCGCTGGGGGCAGACCCTGCCCGGCCGGGGCGCCTGCGCGTTCCTCGACGGCGCGGCGACCTGGGCGCGCACCGTCCTGGCGGAGTTCCCACAGCACATCGACAAGAACGACAGCACCAACAGCAACACCGAAGGAGAGCCCCGATGAAGGCAACCGTCGACTCGACCAAGTGCAATGGATACGGCACCTGTGCGGACGACGCGCCCACCGTCTTCCAGCTCGACGAGTGGGGCTACGCCGGCGTCATCGGCGACGGCACGGTGACCGACAAGGACGCCGCCTGCCGCGCCGCCGCAGGCTGCCCCGAGCGCGCCATCACCCTTCACGACTGAGCGGGGGCGTCATGGATCTCGGACTCAAGGGCAAGGTGGCGCTGGTCACCGCCGCAAGCAAGGGCATCGGCCAGGCGATCGCGCGACAGCTCGTCGCGGAGGACGCGGTCGTGGCCGTCAGCGCCCGTACGCCGGTCGAGGCGGAAGGCCAGACCTCGTATCCCACGGACCTGCTGGACCCCGCAGCCGTCGAGAGGCTGATCCCCGATGTGATCGCCGCGCACGGCTCCCTGGACGTCCTGATCGTCAACACACCAGGACCGAAGATCATGCCGGTGCTCGAGCCGACGCTGGCGGACTGGGACGCGGCCTACGCCCAACTGGTGCGTCCCGCCGTGCAGTTGGCGGCCGGCGCGGCACGGGTGATGGCGGAGAACGGTGGCGGCTCGATCCTCTTCATCACCTCGACCTGGGTGAAGCAGCCCGCTGTCGGCGGCGCCTTGTCGGCGTCGATGCGCTCGATGCTGTCGGCCCTGGCCAAGCAGATGTCGCTCGAACTCGCGGAGCACGGCGTGCGCGTCAACCAGTTGATGCCCGGCGCCACCGGCACCGACCGGATGGAGAACATCGTGGCGGCCAAGTCGGCGGCCAACGGGACGACCCGCGAAGAGGAGATCGGCAAGGTCGTCTCCGCCATTCCGCTGGGCCGCTGGGCCGAGCCGGAGGAGATCGCCCGGGCCGCCGCCTATCTGGTCTCGCCGGCCGCCGCGTTCGTCACGGGCGAGACGCTCGCCGTCGACGGCGGCGCCCTCCGCTCCACCCTCTGACCGACCGACAAGATTGGTAGCAAGTCATGCCGAAGACCCTGCGTGAACTGTTCGTCGACCAGTACCGGCTGTGCAAGCTCGCGCCGAACGAGACGGTCGCCATCATCTCCGAGCTCGGCCAGAAGACCGAGTACTCCGAGGCCGCCGTGGCCGCCGCCCGGGACATCGGCGCGGGTGCCCTGGTGCTCACCGCCTCCAGCCTGTCCAACCCGATGCTGCCGCCGTACGAGGCCGACGGCCGCGAGGTCGCCGCGCTGCTTGCCGCGGCCGCCGAGTGCGACCTGGTGATCGACGTGACCGTCGGCGGCCTCATCCACTCCGACGTGCGCACCCGCATCACCGGCAACGGCAAGCGGATGCTGTTCGTCGCCGAGCCCGCCGACGTGCTCGAGCGCCTGATGGGCGACGAGGACCTCCGCAAGACCGTCGAGGCCGGCGGCCGCCTGCTCAAGGCGGGCAGCACGCTGCGCGTCACCAGCGCCGCGGGCACCGACCTGACCGCCGACATCTCCGGCGAGGACCTCCCGATCACCCACCAGTGGGGCTACGTCGACGAGCCGGGCCGCTGGGACCACTGGCCGAGCGGCTTCGTCGCCTGCTTCCCGCGCGACCGTACGGCCGAGGGCACCATCGTGCTGCAGCCGGGCGACGTGCTGATCCCGTGGCAGCGCGCGGTGCGCGACACCGTCACCCTCACCGTCGAGAAGGGCTTCATCACCGGCGTCGAGGGCAAGGGCAACGACGCGTTCGTCCTGCAGGACTACTTCGACGCCTGGGAGGACCCGGAGGTGTTCGCGGTCTCCCACATGGGCTGGGGCGTGCACCCGATCGCCCGCTGGTCGGCCTTCGAGGTGTACGAGCCGCGCTCCCTCTACGGGCAGGAACTGCGTTCCACGGCGGGCAACTTCATGTGGTCCACCGGCCCGAACCGCTTCGCGAACCGCGAGACCCCCGCGCACCTCGACATCCCGATGCGTGGCTGCACCGTCGAGATCGACGGCACGGCGGTCGTCCGGGACGGCAAGCTGACCGGCGAGGGAGCGTAGATGGACACCCGGACACTCGAGCGCGCGATCCTCGCGCTCGGCAAGGACACCGGTCTGCTCGACCGGTTCCGCGCCGACCCGGCCGGTGTGGGCGCCGCCGAGCTCGGCCTGGACGCCGAATGGGCCGCCGTGATCGCCGGAGGCGACCGCGACCGGCTGCGCTCGGCCGGGGTCGTGGACGGCATCACCATCCTGGTCAGCCGCTGGTTCGCCGACGACCTCAGCGACTCGACGAGCTCCGGCCGCTTCCACGTCGAGACGTCGACGCCGCTGCCCGACCCGGACGTACCGCAGAACCTGGTGTTCGCCGGCGGCTGCTCGCACGTGCCGGACCTGCTGGCCCGGCCCGAGGTGGACCCCGCGGACGCGGTGGCCCGGCTGACCGAGGGATACCAGCAGCTGGCCGAGCGGATCGCCGCCGCCGACCCCGACGTGCTGATCGTGACGGCCGACTGCCACTTCCAGTCGTTCCGGACGGGCGCCTTCGTCATCGGCACCGGCAAGGAGCACGTCGGGTCGATGGAGTTCTTCAAGCGCCCCGACCTGGACCTCACGCTGACCGGTGCGCCCGAGTACGCCCGCGCCATGGCCAACGCGATCCGCGCCGAGGGCCTGGAGGTCGAGGAGTCCGAGCAGATCGACCTCGACCACGGCCTGATCGTCCCGCTGCGGCAGCTGCTGCCCCGCCCGGACCTGCCGGTGATACCGATCATCACGCAGCCGGCCCGCTCCTTCTCGCCGTTCGGCGCCCGCGCCTTCGGCGAGGTACTGCGCTGCGTGGTCGACGGGCGCGACCTGAAGGTGGCGATGCTGGCCACGGGCGGTCTGTCGCACTGGCTCGACCCGGGCAAGTTCGGCGGTGTGGACGTCGAGTTCGACACCTACATCCTGGAGATGCTGCAGGCCGGACGGGGCAACGACCTGGCGAACCTCGAGCCGTACGCACTGCTCGACCACGGCCAGTACGAGTTCCCCAACTGGCTGATCATGCTCGGCCTCACCGGCCCCGGCGTACGCGGCGAGGTGCTCGCGTACGAGCCCATGGAGGCGTCCGGCGGCGGCTGGACCGTCGTGGACATGCTCCTGCCGGAGCGGGAGCCCGCGGAGGCGGGCGGCCGTGACTGACCGGAAGCTGCGGGTCGGCCTCACCCAGTGGCACGCCACCCGGGACCTGGCCGCCAACACGGCCACCGCCGTGCGGATGGTGCACGAGTGCGCCGCCGCCGGAGCCGATCTGGTGCTGCTGCCCGAGAACGGCCTGATGCTCGGCACCAACACCGAGATGCGCGAGGCCGCCCTGACGGTGGACTCACCCGAGATCACCAGCCTGCGGGAGGCCGCCGAGGAGGCGGGCGTGGTGGTCGTCCTCGGCGGCTTCAAGCGGCGCGGCCCGGACGACATCCGCAACACCGCCCTGGTGATCGACGCCCAGGGCGAGATCGCCGGCGGGTACGACAAGATCCACCTGTTCGACGCCCGCGTCGACGGCCAGTCGTTCGAGGCGTCCGGCGTCGAGACCGCGGGCGACCGCCCGGCGCTGCTCCGCGTCGGCGGCACCACCGTGGGCCTGACGATCTGCTACGACGTGCGCTTCCCCGAGCTCTACCGGGCGCTCGCCCTGTCCGGCGCCGAAGTCCTGCTGGTCCCGGCGGCGTTCACGCAGCGGACCGGCGAGGCCCACTGGGAGGTGCTGCTGCGCGCCCGCGCCATCGAGAACGCCGCGTACGTGGTGGCATCGGCGACGGTCCGGGGCCAGAACGACGACGCCGACGACGCCTTCCCCACCTACGGGCACGCCCTCGCGGTCGGGCCCTGGGGCGAGGTGCTCGCCGACCTCGGGGAGCACGAGGACGCCTGGCACGTCGTCGACCTGGACCTGTCCGAGGTGGCGGCGCGCCGCCAGTCCCTGCCGGTGCTGAACGGTGTGAAGTCCGGCGTCTACGGGGTCTCTCCTGAGATCATTGAGGCAGACGCGAGGGAGGGAACATGAGCACCGAACCGCCACTGGGTGAGGGCATCGTCCGCGCCGGCGAGAGCTTCGGCATCGGCAACGAGTTCACCGGCGTGCGCGTGCGCAAGGTGTGGACGCGACAGGGCGAGCGGCTGGAGCTCTACGTGCCCAAGCGGGACTACCGCATCCTGCTCGACGCCATGCAGCTGGAGATCATCGCCGCCCAGGAACCCGAGCGCTTCAGCAAGCTGTTCGCCATCTCGTTCGGAGCCGAGGAACCCGTGGCGGGAGAGGACGGCGTCTGATGGCAGCGGTAACCCGTCCGGGGACGACGGTCGAGGAGATCTACCGGACACTGCGGGAGCGGATCATAGAGGGGCAGTACATGCCCGGGTTCCGCATGTCGCAGGGCGCGCTCGCCGCCGAGCTGGAGACCTCCCGTACGCCGCTGCGTGAAGCGCTGCACCGCCTGGAGGCCGACGGCCTGGTGGTGGCCGAGGCCAACCGCGGCATGGAGGTGGCGCCCACCAGCCCGGCCGATGTCGAACAGCACTATGTGCTGCGGCTGCTGGTGGAGCCGCCGACGATCTCGGGCATCATCGACCAGCTCACCGAGGACGACCTGGCGCGGATGACCGAGGACCTGGAGGCGATGGAGGTGGCCCGCCACCGCATCCGCGACTTCCAGGAGGCGCACCACCGTTTCCACCAGAACGCGCTGCGCCGCTATCCGAAGGCGCTGGCCGAGCTCACCGAGTCGCTGACCCTGAAGATCTACCGTCACCAGCGCCTCTATCTGTCGCACCCGCACGCCCCGGAGCACTTCACCAGCGTCGACCGCCGGTTCCTGGAGGCCGTCCGCGACCGCGACACCGAACTCGCCCGTCAGGTCCTGGAGTTCCACCTCATCGACGCCGCGCTCGGCCTGGTCCTGGACAGCGACCCGGACCACCGCTTCGACGCGCTGATCGTCGCGACCCGAGGGCTCGGCATCGAGCTCGGCACCACCCCCGACAACCGGGTGGACCGTCCTGCGGTGCTGCGCTGGCGCCGCCTCGGCGCATGCGCCGACCTCGAACTGCACACGTCCAACCTGCGCCTGCCGCGCACCGAAGGAGACAGCTCATGACCGCCACCCGGGTCGGCCTCATCGTGCCGAGCTCGAACACCACGATGGAGACGGAGATCCCCGCGATGCTCCGTGCCCGCGAGGAGATACGCCCCGAGCGGTTCACCTTCCACTCCTCGCGTATGCGGATGCAGCAGGTGACGCCGGAGCAGCTGCGGGACATGGACGACCAGTCGCTGCGCTGCGCCCGCGAACTCGCGGACGCCGAGGTCGACGTCATGGCGTACGCCTGCCTCGTCGCCATCATGGCGCGGGCCACGGGCTACCACCGCGAGAGCCAGCGGCGCCTGGCCGAGATCGCGGAGGGCACTCCCGTCGTCTCGTCCGCGGGCGCGCTGGTCGAGGGCCTCGAGCACCTCGGCGCGAAGAAGATCTCCGTGATCGCGCCGTACATGAAGCCGCTCACCCAGACCGTCTGCAACTACATCGAGGCCGAGGGCGTGGAGGTCCACGACTCGATCAGCCTGGAGGTCCCGGACAACCTGGAGGTCGGACGGCTCGACCCGGCGCAGCTCGTCGACATCGCCGCGAAGGTCGACACCTCGGGCGTGGACGCCCTGGTGCTCAGCGCGTGCGTGCAGATGCCCTCGCTGCCGGTGGTGGAGCAGATCCAGAACGCCTTCGACATCCCGGTGGTGACCGCCTCGGTGGCCACGGTCTGGAAGACCCTGCGGGAACTCGGACTCGACCCGGTCGTGCCGCGCGCCGGGTGGCTGCTGGCCGATCGCGGCTGATCTTCTTTTGGCGCCACTGGTGCATGCACTTCTGCATGCACCAGTGGCGAGGGGGCCGGGGGACCCAGACGCGGGCAGGAGCCCGCTTCGCACCACTGCACGAGCCCGGACCCTCCCGCCCCGACCAGGCCGGAGCCGTCCGGAACCGCTGAGGAACCGAACCAGGAGATGGATGCCATGGCACTGCACACCCTGTTCCGCCCCGGCCGTATCGGCTCGCTCGAACTGAAGAACCGCGTCATCAAGTCGCCCCAGACCACCGCCCTGGCCAACCAGGACGGCACGGTCACGCAGCGGCTGGTCAACCACTACAAGCGGCTCGCCGAGGGCGGCCCCGGCCTGATCATCGTCGAGTACAGCTACGTCGACGACGACGCCAGCAAGTCCATCCACGCCCAGCTCGGGATCTCCCGCCGCGAGCACATCCCCGGCCTCGGCTGGCTCGTCGACGAGGTCCACGCCGCGGGCGCGAAGATCGGCATCCAGCTCGAGCACTGCGGCCGGCAGAAGTTCCTCGGCACCCAGCCGATCAAGACCGCGTCCGAGGTCTCCTGGGACTACGTCGAGTCGCAGTACGGCGAGCGGCCCCAGATCCTGACCGAGGAGGAGATCCAGGGAGTCGTCGCGTCCTTCGCGGACGCCGCCGAGCGCGCCTATCTGGCCCGGTTCGACCTGGTCGAGGTGCACGCGGGCCACGGCTACCTGCTCACCAACTTCCTCTCCCCGCACACCAACAAGCGCACCGACCGCTACGGCGGCTCCTTCGAGAACCGGGCCCGCCTGACCATGGAGGTCGTGACCGCCATCCGGGAACGCGTCCCGCGTGACTTCCCGCTCAGCGTCCGCCTCTCGGTCACGGACTACGAGAAGGACGGCATCCCGATCGAGGAGAGCATCGAGCTGGCGCGACGCCTCGAAGCCGCGGGCGTGGACGTCATCCACGCCTCCGGCGGTCACCACGCGCTGATGGAGTACGAGGTCAGCCCCTGGTACATGCCGCGCGCCCTGCACCGCTGGGGCTGGGAGAAGATCAAGCCCGAGGTGACGATCCCGGTCATCGGCTCCGGCTCCCTGGTCACCCCCGAGGTCGCGGCCGACGTGCTGGAGAACGGCGCGGACTTCGTCTCCCTCGGCCGGGCGATGCTGGCCGACCCGGACTGGACCCGCAAGGCCCAGGAGGGGCGCCTCCTCGACATCGTCCCCTGCATCCGCTGCAACGACGGCTGCCTCGACCGGGGGCTCAACGCGGGCCGCAGCACGGGCTGCACGGTGAACCCGTCGATGGGCGAGGAGTACCGCCACCCCGTCGAGCCGGCGGCCGTCCGGCGCCGCGTCGCGGTGGCCGGCGGCGGTCCCGCCGGGCTGCGCGCCGCCGCCGTGCTCGCCGACCGGGGCCACGACGTGACGCTCTACGAGCCCGGGGAGCTCGGCGGCGCCCTCGTGCCCGCGACCCGCTCGCCGTACAAGCAGGACCTGGCCGCCCTCCGCGATCACCTCGTCCACCAGGTGCGTTCCCGGCCCGTCGAGATCGTCGCCGAGCGCGCCGACGCCGAGACGCTTGCGGGCAGGGGATTCGACCTGGTGTACGTGGCCACGGGCGCCGTTCCCCGGGCCCTGCCGGGCATGGGCCTGGCCCGGGACGTCACCGACCCGAAGGACGTCGTCTCGCCCGTCGTGGTCGTCGGCGGCGGGATGACCGGAGCGGACACCGCGCTGTGGCTGGCCGACGCCGGACACGAGGTCACGCTGGTCGAGGCGGGACCGGCGATCCTCGGCAACCGCGAGGTCTTCACCGACGCGGGCGTGCTGCCGCAGATCCTCGCCGACAAGGGCGTTTCGATCGTCACCGGCACCGAGGTGACGGGTGCCGGTGAGGACGGCGCCCGCACCGCGGGCGGCAAGGTCATACCCGCCGCCACGGTCCTGGCCGCCGTCGGCAACGACAGCTGCTCCGGGCTTGCGGACGAGCTGCGCGAGGCCGCCCCCGAACTGCAGGTCGTCACGCTCGGCAGCGCCGCGCGCAACGGACGGGTCTTCGATGCCCTGCACGGGGCGTTCTTCGAGGCACGACGCGCGTGATCCCACCCCGGCGGCGCCCCGCAGCGGGGGCGCCGCCCGGGACAGGGTTCCAGACGGGATTCCAGACGGGGTTCCATAAGAAAACGCAGAACAAGGAGGTCTCACATGGGTGCACTGGACGGGCAGGTCGTGGTGTTCACCGGCGCCGGATCAGGCATCGGACGGGCGGTCGTCACCCGCTATGTCGCGGAGGGCGCCCGTGTGGTGGCCGTGGACGTGGCCGACACCGTCGAGCAGCTGGCGAAGGAGCTCGGGGACGCCGTGGTCCCGGTGGTCACGGACGTACGGTCCTGGGAGGGCAACGTCCGGGCGGCGACCGCGGCCAGGGAGACATGGGGGCGCATCGACGTGTTCGTCGGGAACGCGGGCATCACGGACGCGGCCCGGCCCCTGGAGGACATCCCCGGCGAGCGGCTCACCGACGCCTTCTCCGAGCTCTTCGGCGTGAACGTCCTCGCCCCGATGCTCGGCGTCCGGGCCACCCTCGACGACCTCGTGAAGTCCCGGGGATCCATCATCCTGACGGGCTCGTTCGCAAGCTCCAACGCGGCGGGCGGCGGTGTGCTGTACACGGCGTCCAAGCACGCGGTGCAGGGGCTCGTCCGGCAGCTCGCGTACGAACTCGCCCCGGACGTCCGGGTCAACGGCGTGGCACCGGGTGTGGCGCCGACCCGGCTGCGCGGCACGGCGTCCCTCGGCCAGACGGCCGCCGACTCGGTCCTCGACGGCACCCGGGAGGTGCTGCCGCTGCAGGAGGTACCGGACGTCGACGCGTACAGCGGCATCTTCACACTGCTCGCGTCGCCGTCGCAGTCGGCCGCGATGACCGGCACCATGGTCACCGCCGACAGCGGACTGTCGATCCGGGGGCTGGCGCGGCCCGGCGGGCGGGTCCAGGGCGCGACGGACCGGTGAGTTTCGGCCCTTGGTGACCGGGTCCTCGGGGTACGGCCGGCCTGAGTGAGTGCGTCGCGCCCCCCGGCCCGGCCGGGGGGCGCCTCTCGGGTGACGGCTCGCGGCTACCTCCCGTCGGGTGTCCCCGGCCCCTCGTCGCGGGGTTGACGCGCGTCGACCAGGCCGCCACCCTCTGCTGCGTACGGCTTTCTCAGTGCGTCCGTCCCACCTCGTTCCCCGCATCCGTCCCCGGTATGGAGGCCCCGTGCTCCGGCGTACGGCAAGACTTCTGCTGTCTATTGTCATGATCATGGCTGGCGTCTTGGTGGGGACGGTGGCGACCACCGGCACCGCGCACGCGGACGGCTGCTACACCTGGTCCAGAACCCTCTCCGAGGGCACATCCGGGGCCGATGTCACCCAGCTGCAGATCCGCCTCGGCGGCTACGCGGGGTACGGCGCCGTGCTGGCGACGGACGGCGACTTCGGCCCGGCCACCGAGGCCGCGGTGACCCGCTTCCAGCAGGCGTACGGACTGACCGCCGACGGCATCGCGGGACCGCAGACCTACAGCCAGCTCTACGCTCTCCAGGACGACGACTGCACGCCCGTCCACTTCTCGTACAGCGAGCTGAACGACTGCAACAGCGACTGGTCCGGCGGCGCCGTCAGCGCGGCCACCGCAAAGTCCAACGCCCTGCGCACCATGTGGAAGCTGGAGGCGCTGCGGCACGCTCTCGGCGACCAGCCGATCACCGTCACCAGCGGCTTCCGCTCCTACTCCTGCAACAGCGCGGTGGGCGGCGCGTCCGACAGTCGCCACCTCTACGGTGACGCCGCGGACCTCGCCGCAGGACCGCACTCCCTGTGCACCCTCGCGCAGCGCGCCCGCTACCACGGTTTCCGCGGCATCCTGGGCCCCGGCTACCCCGGACACAGCGACCACACCCACGTCGACTACCGGTCGAGCCAGTACTGGTCGGCGTCCAGCTGCGGCATCTGACCGGCGGGGCACGGCGGGGCAGTCCGTCGCCGGGCCCGTCCGGCGGCGGCGGGCCCGTCAGGCCCCTGGCCGGGAACGCCTGTTTCGCCCGGATCCTCTTGCCGCCGTGCGCCTGAGAGGTGCCCCAGGCCCGGGGCACCTGGCTGGGCCGGTAGGAGCTCGGGCGGTCACTTCGCGTCCGCGTAGCACTCGACCACCGCCGTCGTGAACGGAAACCGGACCGGCGTCTCGCCGAACGTGATGCGGCCCGCCAGCTCCGCGGCCTCCCGTATCGCCGCCGTCACGACCTCGGCCTCCTCCGCCGGGCAGTGCACGATCACCTCGTCGTGCTGGAAGAAGACGAGCTCGGCCGCCAGACCGGCGCAGCTGCGGCGGAGCGCCGCGAGCATCAGCAGGGCCCAGTCCGCGGCGCTGCCCTGGACGACGAAGTTGCGGGCGAAGCGGCCCCGCGCGCGGGTGTTCGTCGACGCGTATCCGGGGGTGAAGTCCAGGTCCCCGGGCTCCTGGGTGCTGCCGGTGCGCCATCCGCCCGCGCCGGCCGCCTCGGTGGGATCGTCCTGGGGGATGCCGGCCTCCTCCGCGGCATCGCCCGAGCCCACGGCCGGGGGACAGGTCCGGCCCAGCCAGGTACGGACGAGGCGGCCCTCCTCGCCCGCGCGGGCGGCCCCGTCGACGTATGCGACGGCCTTCGGGAAGCGGCGGCGCAGCGCGGCGAGGTTCTTCAGGCCGTCGCCGGACGTCTGACCGTAGATCGCGCCCAGTACGGCGATCTTGGCCTTGGCGCGGTCGCCGGAGAACGCCCGGTCCGACACCGCCTGGTAGAGGTCCGTGGCGCGGCCCGCGACCTCCATCAGACCGGGGTCGCGGGAGATCGCGGCGAGGACCCGCGGCTCCATCTGGTCGGCGTCGGCGACGACCAGCCGCCAGCCGGGATCGGCGACCACTGCGCGCCGGATCACCTTGGGGATCTGCAGCGCTCCGCCGCCGTTGGTCACCCAGCGCCCGGTGACCGTCCCGCCCGGCAGGTACTCGGGCCGGAAACGGCCGTCCCGCACCCAGTCCTGCAGCCACGACCAGCCATGGGCGACCCAGATCCGGTACAGCTTCTTGTACTCGACGAGCGGCCCGACGGCCGGGTGGTCGAGGGACTCGAGCTCCCAGCGGCGGGTCGACCGCACCTTGATCCCGGCCCCCGCGAACGCCTTCACCACGTCCGCGGGCAGATCGGGACGGACCCTGCGGCCGAAGGCGGCCGAGACCTCGTCCGCGAGCTCCGCCAGCCGCCGCGGCTCC
Organism: Streptomyces sp. NPDC002577; assembly: GCF_053594815.1. Lineage (NCBI taxonomy): Bacteria > Bacillati > Actinomycetota > Actinomycetes > Kitasatosporales > Streptomycetaceae > Streptomyces > Streptomyces sp. NPDC002577. Next base: position 184,402 of record NZ_JBSFWK010000009.1, read on the forward strand.
CCGCCGCCCGCGTAGCGCTCGCCGAGCAGTTCGTGCAGCACCTCGCGGTGCACGTCCGCCCGCCACGGCAGCCCCGCCTCGTTCATCTCCGCGGCGACCATCATCCCGGCCGACTCGCCGGCCGTCAGCAGCCGCATCCGGCCCGGGTGCGCGGCCGCCTCGTGGCGGCGCTGCTGGTCGGCGTACACCTCGATGAGCGCGTCCAGCGGTATGTCCGTCTGGCGCGGCTCGAAGAGGGGCGACGGGGAGCCGGGCGGCTCGGCGGCCCGCTGCGGCGGATCCGGCGGTACGGGACGGCCGCGCAGCCTGGCCCAGGCGGCCGCCGCCGAGTGGGGCTCGCCGAGCCGGCCCTCATGGCCGAGGAGCAGCATCTCGGCGTCCTCGATGTCGTAGCAGCGGTCCACGCGCACGCCCGCGGCGAGCAGACGGGGATAGACCTCGGCGGTCGACCGCCAGACCCAGCGGGTGACGCCCGGCCGGGACCGCACGGACTCGGCGAGGTCGGGCTCCCGGCGCACGGGCCCGGCGGGCAGCCCGCCGGGCCCGAGGGCGGCGAGCTCGGCCCCGCCGTCCTCGGTGGCCGCCAGGACCCACCGTTCGGTCATGTTCGCGAGTCTCGCACCCAGGACTGACAATCCCCCGACGGCCGATCCCCGACGGCGTCGTCCGTCCCGCTCTGGAGCCGCGGATGTCCAGGACCCTCCCTTACGCTGGCGGAATGAGCTGGCTCCGGGCGCTGACGGAGACCTCCCGTGCAGGGCTGAAGATCGAGCGGGCGCGTCTCGAGCCCCTTGTCGCGCTCCGCGGCGCCGCCGGGCTCGCCATCGTGATCGCGGTGAGCGCGTGGGCCGTCGGGCCCGTCGCCGCCGTGAGCTCCGCGTTCGGCGCGTTCCAGGCGGCCATCGCCACGTTCCAGCGCAGCTGGCGCCCCCGCCCCGAACTCGCCCTCGCCTCCGGCACGACCCTCGCCGTCACCACCTTCCTGGGCTACCTCACGATCTCCCATCAGGCCCTGTTCCTGGCGCTGCTCGCCCTGTGGGCGTTCCTCGCCGGACTGACCTGGGCCGCGGGCCCGACCATCGGCCTCATCGCCTCGTCGAACGTCGCGATGATGGTGGTCACCGTCACGCTTCCCACCTCGGTCGCCCAGGCCGCGGGCCACGCCCTGAGCATGATCGTCGGAGGCATGGTGCAGGCGGCTCTGATCGTGCTCTTCCCGATCCGCAGATGGGGCGCCCACCGCGACGCGCTCGCCGACGCCCTGGCCGGCGAGGCCGACTACGCCCGGCGGCTCCGCTACGACCCGGTCGCGCCGTTCGACCCGGCACCGCTGATGGAGGCCCGCAACGCGGCCGCCGTCACCCGTCGCCAGGCCCGCACCCGGCCCGCCGAGCTGCACGGGACCCGCGGCCTCGCGGAACGTGTCCGTCCGGTGCTCGCGTCCCTCGCCGATCCGGCGGTGGGCGTCCCCGAGGAGGGCCCCGAACGGGCCCGGGTGCGCCAACTGCTCGCCGCCTCGGGCGCGATCCTGGACGCCGCGGCCCATGCCATCCGGCACGGCGAACCCGTCGACCTCCCGCCCACCGCGGCCGCCATCTTCAGGGATCCGGACACGGCCGCCGTCCTGTCGGGCCCCGCCAAGCGCGCCGCCACGCGGCTGGCGGCGCTCCTGGAGGACGTGATCGAAACGGCGGGCGCGTCGCACACGCCCGTATCTCTTACGGCTCTCCCCGACGAGTCTCTTACGGCTTCCCCCGACGAGGCGGACGCGGCCTCGGGGTCGGGGTCGGGAGTGCCGGGACCGGATACGCCTGATGCCGCGGCTGGGAGGCCGGCGGATGCGGCGGTGGTCCCGGCGAGTTCCGCCGGCGTCCGCACCCCCTCCGTGGCGCGAGCGCCGACAGAACAGGCGACGCCGGGCGCGCCGACGGCTCCGGCAACCCCTGATGCTCCCCAAGGCACCGCCGCCACAGGCGTTCACCCGGACGGCAGTCAGTCCGACACCCGCCCGATCGTCCTCGTCCGGCCGACCCTCCTCGGCCTCGTCCCCGAGGCTGTGAAGTCCGTACGCAAGGAGTTCCGCCGCGGCTCCCCCGTCCTGCGCCACGCGCTGCGCGTGACCGTCGTGGCCTGCGCCGGCTATCTGATCGGCGAGGCGTTGCCCCTCGGCCACGGCTACTGGGCCCCTCTGACCTCCGTCATGATCATGCGTCCGGACTTCTCGCAGACGTACTCCCGAGCCGTCGGCCGGCTTGCCGGCACCCTCGTCGGCGTGGCCGTGGCCACGGCGATCGTGCAGATCACGGGCCTGGGACCGTATCTGTCGGGCGCACTCGCCGTCGTCTGCGCGGGCCTGATGTACCTGCTGATGCGCAGCGGCCAGGTCGCCGCGCAGGCGTGCGTCGCCGCGTACGTCGTCTTCCTGCTCGGCATGGGCGGCGAGGAATGGACCCAGACGGTGCCCGAGCGCGTGCTGCTGACCCTCGTCGGCGGAATCCTGGCGATGCTCTCGTACGCGGTCTATCCGGCCTGGGAGACCCCGCGGCTGCGCACGCGCCTCGCCGACTGGCTGCGGGAGAACGGCCGCTACGCCGCCGCGGTCGCCGGGCGCTACGCCGCACCCGCGGGCCGCACGTCCCCCGATGTACGGGAGGCGCTGCTGGCGGCCCGCGACGCCCGTATCGCCTGGCAGCAGGCTGCGGCACGGGCCAGGACCGAGCCGGTACGCCACCGGGGCCTGTCCCGTGCGGCGGCCGACGACGCCGAGGAGGCCCTGGCCCAGATGGCGCGGGTCGCGATGCTGATGGAGGCCCACCTCCCCGAGCACGGCGCGACGCCCGTACCCGCCGCCGCCCGCCTCGCCGAGGCCCTGCGCACGTCGACGGAGCAGGGCGCCAAGGCGGTACGCGAACGCCGCGTACCCAAGTGGGACACCGTCCGTACGGCGCTCGAAGAGTGGGACGGGGAGGGCGTCCCCGACCGGGTCGTACGCAGGGGAGCGGGCCTGCTGCTGGAGACCCTCGACGAACTCTCCGACGCCCTCGACACGGCCACGCCGCCCATGTCGCTCGACGGGACGGATGCACGAGGCACGGGGGCAGCGACGGAGACCGGGATCGGCCCGGACACCGGCTCCACCAACTCCAGCGACACGGAGGCACCACGAAACCCGAAGGGCCCCGCGGCGCATTGAGATTCCGGGCCGCCGGGGGTGCCGCCGCCCGGGGTTCGACGGCCGCCGGGCCTCCCGCCGCCGGGGCCTGCCGGCGGCCGGGGTCTGCCGGCTGCGGGGGCCTCTCGCCGTCGGGCCTGCCGACCGCCGGGGCTGCCGACCGCCGGGGCTGCCGACCGCTGGGGCCCGTCGGCTGCTTGGGCTGCTGCTGACTGCCGGGGCCTGTCACTGCTGGGGTCTGCCGACTGCCGGGCCTCTCGGGCGCCGGGGCCTGTCGGGTGCCGGGGTCCGTCGGGGCCTGTCGGTTGCTTGCGCTGGGTGCGTGTCTCGGGCTGTCGACTGGCTGGCTCTGTCGGCTGCTCTGGCCTGCTGGCTGCCTTGGTCTGTTGGTCGCCTGGGACATCCCGCAGGCCGGGTCTACCGGCCGCCCGGGGGGCCTGCCGTCAGGACGACGGGAGCGACGCGGTCGGCAGTCCCGTCGGCAGCTTTCCGCCCTCGGCCTTCTGGTAGGTCTCCTCTCCGAGGCCCTCCCAGTCGACCTTCAGCGTCGTGTCACTGACGGACTCGACCATGCCCTCGCTGCGGTCGTCGCTGCCGCCCGTGCACTTGAGCGCGATCATCTGCATGCCCGCCTGGTCACCGGCCGTGCCGTGGCAGATGGTCCCGCCGGTCGCGAAGAGGCCGGCCTGCTTGCCGGTGATCACCAGTATGACGGCCTTGCCGTCGGTGGTGGCCAGCCAGCTGCCCCCCAGGCTTCCGCCGGACGCCCCCGAACCGCCACCGCTGCTGTCGCCGGAGTCCGCGGACGCGGAGGAGCCGGTGTCCGGGCTCTTGCCCGTGGCGCCGTCGTCATCTCCGCCGCCGCTGCAGCCGGTCAGTACGAGCGCAGCCGCGACTCCGGCCGCGGCAGCGGCGACCCGTACCCGCGGCCGCCCGAGCGCGGCAGACGCAGTAGAGGCGGTGGTCACTGGTGTCTCCCCTGTGGCACTGGTGTTTGCTCAGCAGACGGCAGCAAGCTACCAGGGACCGCCGCGGCCGCTACGGCCCCTCCGCGAGGCCCGCCCGGCGGCGGTCGTTCGGCGCGCCTGTGGCCGGTGGGTGGGTGCGCCGGTTGGGCACGTGCGCGGCCTCCGGCCGGTGGGGGCGACCCTCACCGTTGTGGGCAGTCGTCCCTCCCCCCAGCCAACGCTGGGAGGTGCCCCCAGACGATGGGGGCACCTCCCTTGCCCTTGAGGCAATGGGGCAGGGTGGGCACAACCTGCGACGTACGGCGCCCCCGCGAATGGCCTCAGCAAAGTCCGGCCTTGGGCGCGCCCCGACAGCCGTCGCCGTCAAGCAGTAACTCCCGCCGGAACAAGAAGGCCCCCACACACGTCTCTACCTTGTGCGGCACTTATCCGACGGCGGGACGCGCAAGCCGGGGCGAAGCCCCCCGTTCCCGCATGCAATGCGGACACGGGGGCAGACGCGCCGCAGCTGTAACCAGAGGAACACCCGTCGTGCACGTGCATCTGCCCATGCATCAGCACGTGAACAGAGCTATGATCCCGAACAGTTGACCGCTGTATTAGCCCAGCCTCACGGGGAGCGATCTGTGCACGACGTGTACAACGGCATGGCGGCCACAGAGCTTCACGAGGTGGCCTGGCAGAAGAGCCGGCACAGCAACTCACAAGGATCATGCGTGGAGTTTGCGAAACTGCCGGGCGGAGACGTGGCCGTACGAAACTCGCGGTTCCCCGACGGCCCCGCGCTCATCTACACGCGCGCAGAGATCGAGGCCATGCTGCTGGGGATCAAGGATGGCGAGTTCGACCACCTGATTGCCGGAAGCTGAGTGCGATCAGGCGGCAACTGTTCGTAACAACGCGCGTAGATAGAAGGCAATCGAAAACCCGGCGGGCGGACCTATTCCGTCGGCAGGCGGAACAGTGCCCAGACCACCTTGCCGGTGAGTGCGCCGGCGAGCGGATGCCAGCCCCAGCTGTCGGCGAACGATTCCACCAGCAGCAGCCCGCGCCCCGACTCGGCCGCGCAGTCCTCCTCCGTCTCGCGGGCGACGGGGTTCTCGCGGCTGGGGTCGCGCACCGCGCACACCAGGCGCGACGCCCAGTGCATGAGCTGCAGCCGTACGGGCGGCTCATCGTCGCGCGGGGTGTCCGAAGGCAGTGCGTGCCGCAGTGCGTTGGTGACGAGTTCGGAGACCACCAGTGCGACGTCGTCGAATGTGTCCGCCAGGCCCCACTGGGCGAGCGTTCGACCCGTGAACTGCCGCGCCTCGCGCACCGCTTCGTAGCGGGCGGGCAGCGCACAGGACGCTGCTCTGGAGACGGCTGCGGGGTCGATCGGGGGAAGCCCCTGCCTTAACGGCTCGAGCATGGTCGATCCATTCATCCCCATGCGAGGCACTCCCGGGATTCGCGGTCGCGGCGATACTGCGGTGGTGCGAGACCATGGTTCCGAATGCGTTCGGCAGATGCAAGGGCAGATGCACGTGCATGCGCCGGAGTTGAGCGTTCTGGTACCACTTCTTACGGATTTCTTCCTCCGTCTACTTCTGTCACTCCTGGAAAGCCTTTCCATTTCTGTAACCGGACGAGTACGGGCTGGAGCGTTTTAGTGGCAGACTTCGGCGTCTGAAGACGTTGGGAAGGGTGACGAAGTGACCGCAGGCGAGTCATGGGGGTCCCCCCAGGCGCTGAGCCCTGGCGGGGGCTCCGTGGTGCGGCGCATCCTCCTGGGCTCACAGCTCAGGCGGCTGCGGGAAGCGCGCGGTGTCACGCGCGAGAAGGCCGGTTATTCGATCCGTGCGTCCGAATCGAAGATCAGCCGTATGGAGTTGGGGCGGGTGAGCTTCAAGGCGAGGGACGTGGAGGATCTGCTGACGCTGTACGGCGTCACGGACGAGGCTGAGCGCAACGCACTGCTCGCCCTGGCGAAGGAGGCCAACGTCGCGGGCTGGTGGCACAGTTACTCGGACGTGCTCCCTGGCTGGTTCCAGACGTATGTGGGCCTGGAAGGTGCCGCGTCGCTCATCCGCGTCTACGAAGTCCAGTTCGTGCACGGCCTGTTGCAGACCGAGGCGTATGCGCACGCGGTCGTCGAGCGCGGCATGGGAGAGGGTGCGAGCCCTGCCGACATCGAGCGCCGCGTCGCACTGCGCCTTGAGCGCCAGAAACTGCTCGTCTCCGAACGCGCCCCGGACTTCCATGTCGTTCTGGACGAGGCCGCGCTGCGCCGGCCCTATGGGAGCAGGGACGTCATGCGCGGGCAGCTCCAGCATCTGATCGACGTGTCCGAGCGGCCGAACGTCAGGCTCCAGGTGATGCCGTTCAGCTTCGGCGGGCACTCCGGCGAGAGCGGCGCCTTCACGGTGCTCAGCTTCCCCGAGTCGGACCTGTCCGACGTCGTCTATCTCGAACAGCTCACCAGCGCGCTGTACCTGGACAAGCGGGAAGACGTCACACAGTACGCAAAAGCGATGGACCGGCTGCAGGGCGAGAGTCCGGATCCGGCCCAATCACGGGACGTCCTCCGAGGACTGCTCCAACTCATATAAGACACAAGTACGATGACGTCCCATCAGGCGTCAGCCTCTTTGCAGTTGGGGATCGCATGTCCTTCTTCACCGACCTGGCCCACCAGTACATCGACGGCGAGTGGCGGACCGGCAGCGGCTCGTGGGACATCATCGACTTCAATCCGTACAACGGTGAGAAGCTGGCCGCGCTGACGGTCGCGACCGTCTCCGAGGTCGACGAGGCCTTCCGCGCCGCCGCGCGGGCCCAGAAGTCCTGGGAGCAGGCGGGCCCCTACGACAGACGGCAGGTGCTGGAGCGGGCGCTGCGGATCACCGAGGCCCGTGAGGACGAGATCGTCGAGGCCATCGTCGAGGAGCTCGGCGGGACCTGGTCCAAGGCGCGGTACGAGGTGCATCTCGCGAAGGAGTTCATCCGCGAGGCGATGCACATCGCGATGTGGCCCGAGGCGCAGATCGTGCCCTCGCCCATCCCCGGCAAGGAGAGCCGCGTCTTCCGGCAGCCCGCCGGAGTCGTGACGGTGATCAGCCCCTTCAACTTCCCGTTCCTGATCACGCTCAAGTCCGTCGCCCCGGCGCTGGCCCTGGGCAACGCCGTCGTCGTCAAGCCCAACCAGAACACGCCTGTCGTCGGCGGCGGGCTCATCGCCCGGATCTTCGAGGACGCGGGCCTGCCGGCCGGCCTGCTGAACGTCATCGTCACCGACATAGCCGAGATCGGCGACGCCCTCATCGAGCATCCGCAGGCGAAGGTCATCTCGTTCGCGGGATCGGACCGCGTGGGGCGGCACATCGCCTCCGTGGCGGCCGGCCACCTCAAGCGCGTCATCCTCCAGATGAGCGGGAACAGCGCGCTGGTCGTCCTCGACGACGCGGACGTCGACTACGCCGTGGACGCCGCGGTCTTCAGCCGGTACGTGTACCAGGGGCAGGTCTGCATGGCCGCCAACCGCATCCTGGTCGACCGCTCCGTCGAGCAGGAGTTCACGGAGAAGTTCACGGCCCGGGTGAAGGCGCTGAAGACCGGCGATCCGCGCGATCCGGACACCCACATCGGCCCGCTCATCAACGCCTTCCAGGCCGAGGCGCTCATGACCCTGGTCGACCAGGCGCTCGCCGACGGCGCCACCGCGCTCGTACGCGGCCGGGCCGTGGGCAACCTGGTGGAGCCGACCATCCTCACCGGCCTGCCGGCGGACTCGCCCGTACTGCGGCAGGAGATCTTCGGCCCGGTGGCCCTTCTCGTCCCGTTCGACGGCGAGGAGGAGGCGATACGTATCGCCAACGACACCCCGTATGGGCTCAGCGGCGCCGTGCACGCCGCCGACATCGAGCGCGCGGTGCGCTTCGCACGTCGTATCGAGAGCGGCATGGTGCACGTCAACGACGGCACGGTGCACGACGATCCGCTGGTCGCCTTCGGAGGCGAGAAGGACTCGGGCCTCGGGCGGCTGAACGGCGAGTCCACGGTGGACGCCTTCACCACGAAGCGGTGGATCTCGGTGCAGCACGGGCGGAGCGAGTTCCCGCTCTGAGGCTCGCCGTCCTTTCTCCGGCGCGCCGCCGAGTTGCGGACAGAACCTGACCGCAAGGGCTCCTAGGTTCGTACGTACCGAAAGCGGCAACGCACGACGAAAGGCGGCCCGATCATGGTCATGCACGTTCCCGCAGAGGCACCCGGTGACGAGCGCGGAGCCCTTCTCGGCTTCCTCGAGGAGGCGCGCGGCGGCGTCCGGCGGGCACTGCTCGGCCTGACCGAGGAGCAGGCGGCGAAGAAGCCCAGTGTGAGCGAGCTGTCGCTGTCCGGGCTGCTCAAGCACGTGGCCGAGGTCGAGCAGAGCTGGCTGGCCCGGGCCGGGGGCGAGGAGCCGCCGGTCGAGCGGACCGAGGAGAACTGGCACGAGTGCTTCCAGCTCATCGGCGACGAGACGGTCGAGCAGCAGTTCGCGCACTGGGCGGAGATCGCGCGGGAGACCGAGGAGTTCATCCGTGCGGTGCCCAGCCTGGACGAGACCTTCTCGCTGCCGGACCAGCCCTGGTTCCCCAAGGAGCGTGTCTCGATGCGCTGGCTGCTGCTCCGGCTGATCAGCGAGATGGACCGGCATGCCGGGCACGCCGACATCATCCGTGAGTCGCTCGACGGCAAGACGGCCTTCGAGCTGGTGGCCATGGAGCAGGGCTACGCTGGTCAAAGTTGACCAGTATGTATGCCGTGTGAGCGAGGGGCGTGGGGATGTCGGCGATCCGGTTGCTGGTGCTCGGTGCGGTCCGCCAGCACGGACGGGCCCACGGGTACCAGGTGCGGGGTGACCTCGAGTACTGGGGCGCCCACGAGTGGTCGAACGCCAAGCCGGGTTCGATCTACCACGCCCTCAAGCAGATGGCCAGGCAGGGCCTGCTGCGCGCCCACGAGGTCGCGCCCTCCACGGCCGGCGGCCCGCCGCGCACCGAGTACGAGGTGACCGACAAGGGCACCCGGGAGTACTTCAAGCTGCTGCGCGAGTCCCTGACGGCGTACGACGAGAAGCCGGACGTCCTGTCGGCGGCTCTCGGATTCATGGTCGACCTGGGGCGCGAGGAGGCGCTCGAACTCCTCGAGGAGCGGGTGCGCGGCATAGGCGAGTGGCGTGCGGCCGTCACGGAGTACTACACCCCGGCGGACGGGCCCGGGCAGCTCGGCCACATCGGCGAGATCATGAACTTCTGGGTGTACTCGGCGGACCGCGGCGCCGAGTGGACCCGGGGGCTGATCGACCGCATCAAGGGCGGGGCGTACACGTTCGCGGGGGAGGGGGAGCCGTTCGTGGGGGTGCTCGCGGACGGGGAGGAGAACCCCTATGCGACCGGTGTGCCGCACAAGGGCGACCACCAGTAGCCGACTGGCGCCCTTGCAGCCGGGCCGCCGACCGGCGGCGCTCAGTGGTGGAACGCGGTGGCCGCCTCGCGATCGCGCGTCAACGGGTGCGGCTGGCGCCGCAGTTCCGGCAGGAGCCGCTCCAGGTCCTCCAGCAGGAGCGTCGCGAGATCCGACGAGAAGCCGTTGCGGACCACGATCCGCAGCACGGAGAGGTCCTCCCGCTTGGCGGGGAAGGTGTAGGCGGGCACCAGCCAGCCGTGCTCGCGCAGCCGCCGGGACACGTCGAAGACGTCGTACGCGGTGACGTCCGGCGCGGTCGTGAAGGCGAAGACGGGCAGCTGGTCGCCGCGGGTGAGCAGCTGGAAGTCGCCCAGGGCCTCGATGCGTTCGGCGAGGGTCCGGGCGACGTCCCGGGCGGTCTGCTGCACGGCCCGGTATCCCTCGCGGCCGAGCCGCAGAAACGTGTAGTACTGCGCGACGACCTGGGCACCGGGCCGGGAGAAGTTCAGGGCGAAGGTGGGCATGTCGCCGCCCAGATAGTTGACCCGGAAGACAAGCTCCTCGGGCAGCTCCGCGTCCGACCGCCACACGGCCCAGCCCACGCCCGGATAGACGAGCCCGTACTTGTGCCCCGACGTGTTGATGGACGACACCCGCGGCAGCCGGAAGTCCCAGACCAGGTCGGCGTCCAGGAACGGCGCGACCATCGCGCCCGAAGCGCCGTCGACGTGCACGGGGATGTCCAGTCCGGTGCGCTCCTGCAGACCGTCCAGGGCCGCGCAGAGCGTTGCCACCGGTTCGTACGAGCCGTCGAAGGTCGAGCCGAGGACGGCGACCACGCCGATGGTGTTCTCGTCGCACAGCTCGGCGGCGGCCCGGGGGTCGAGGTGGTAGCGGTCGCCCTCCATGGGCACCGTCCGGGGCTCGACCTCCCAGAAATTGCAGAACTTGTCCCAGCACACCTGCACGTTGATGCCCATGACGAGGTTCGGCCGGGCGTCCCGGGACGGATAGCGGTCGGAATTGCGGTTCGCCCAGCGGCGCTTGAGCGCCATACCGGCGAGCATGCAGGCCTCGCTCGACCCGGTCGTCGAACAGCCGACCGCGGCGGACGGGTCGGGCGCGTTCCACAGATCGGCGAGCATGGCCACGCAGCGCCGCTCCAGCTCGGCCGTGCGCGGATACTCGTCCTTGTCGATCATGTTCTTGTCCCGGCACTCGCCCATCAGCGCCCCGGCCTGCGGCTCCATCCAGGTGGTGACGAAGGTGGCCAGGTTGAGCCGCGCGTTGCCGTCGAGCATCAGCTCGTCGTGCACCAGTCGGTACGCGGTGTCGGGAGGCATCGGCCCGTCGGGGAGCCGGTGCGTGGGCGGGGCCAGTTCCATGCCGCCGACCGGATCCGCCGCGTAGAACGGATTCACTGCGAGCTTGCGCCGGTGCCGGTCGTGTACCTCGTCCCGCGGTCCCCTGTCACCACGATGCAGCGCCATGAATCCGACCATAGGTATGCGGAAACGGGCCTGCATCTCATACCGCGTAAGTGGGGGAGTGGACTTGCACCTCACGTCGCGTGAGGACCCATCGTGGCGTGCGTACCGAGAAGGGAGCGGGAGCGATGAGCTACTCCGTGGGACAGGTGGCCGCGTTCGCGAAGATCACCGTGCGCACCCTGCACCACTACGACGAGATCGGGCTGCTCGTACCGAGTGAGCGCAGCCGTGCCGGCCACCGCCGGTACGGCGAAGCGGACCTCGACCGGTTGCAGCAGATCCTCTTCTACCGGGAGCTCGGGTTTCCGCTCGACGAGGTCGCGGCCCTGCTCGACGACCCCGGCGCGGACCCGCGGGAGCACCTGCGGCGCCAGCACGAACTGCTGACCGCCCGGATCGCCGAGCTGCAGAGGATGGCCGAGGCCGTGGAGCACGCCATGGAGGCGAGGAAGTTGGGCATCGATCTCACGCCCGAGGAGAGGTTCGAGGTCTTCGGGGACAAGGACCCTGAGGCGTACGCGGAGGAGGCGGAGGCACGCTGGGGCGGCACGGACACGTACGCCGAGACCCAGCGGCGCACCGCCCGCTACACCAGGGCCGACTGGAAGCGGATGCAGGACGAGGTGGCCGACTGGGCCGCGCGCTACGACGCCCTGATGGCGGACGGGGAGCCGGCGTCGGGCGAGCGGGCCATGGACATGGCGGAGGAGCACCGGCTCCACATCACCAGGTGGTTCTACGAGTGCACCCCGGAGATCCACCAGGGTCTCGGCGAGATGTACGTGTCGGACGAGCGGTTCCGGGAGTTCTACGACTCCATGCGGCCCGGGCTCGCCGTCCATCTGCGGGACGCGATCGCGGCCAACGCCGGGCGGCGCCAGGCGTGACCCGGTCCTGGCCCGGGGTCACTCCCGGGCCAGGACCACCGCGGTGCCGTAGGCGCACACCTCCGTGCCCACGTCCTGGGCCTCGGTCACGTCGAAGCGCATCATCAGCACCGCGTTGGCGCCACGCGCGCGTGCCTGCTCCACGAGTCGGTTCATCGCCTGGTTGCGGGTCTCCACCAGCGTCTTGGTGAGCCCTTTCAGCTCGCCGCCGATCATCGACTTCAGGCCGGCGCCGATCTGGCTGCCGAGGTGCCGCGACCGCACGGTGAGACCGAAGACCTCCCCGATGACCCGCTCCACGTGGCGGCCGGGTACGTCGTTCGTTGTGACGACCACCACATCGGACTCGGGACTCGGGCCGCCGCCGTACTCGTCGATGCCCATGTCCGTGCACCTCCTGGGACTCCGTAGGCGTCTCCCGGCTCCGTCACGCACAGCTTTGCCCCAGTTCGCGCACAGTGCATCCTGAGGAGGCCGGGGGAACCTGGCCGTGTCACCTGGCGTTGGTAACTTTGTGCGGCCAGGACCGCCCCTTTGCCCGCCCATGACCCCCTCAGGAGCCCGGAACCGTGATGACGCTTGCGCTTGGACCAAGCTGGCTGGATCCGGACCACCTGCTCAACACCTTCGGGATCTGGGGCCTGCTCCTCATCGTCTTCGCCGAGTCCGGCCTGCTCATCGGCTTCTTCCTGCCAGGTGACTCGCTGCTGTTCACCTGTGGTCTGCTGATCACGTCGGACCAGCTGGACTTCCCGCTGTGGGGCGCCATCGCGCTGATCTGCCTCGCCGCGATCCTCGGCGACCAGGCGGGCTACATGTTCGGCAAGAAGGTCGGCCCCTCGCTCTTCAGCCGCCCGGACTCCCGCCTCTTCAAGCAGGAGAACGTGGTCAAGGCCCACGAGTTCTTCGAGAAGTACGGCCCCAAGTCCCTGGTCCTGGCCCGCTTCGTGCCCATCGTGCGCACGTTCACGCCGATCATCGCCGGTGTCAGCGGCATGCGGTACCGCTCGTTCCTCACGTTCAACGTCATCGGCGGCGTTCTCTGGGGCGCGGGCGTCACACTGCTCGGCTCCTGGCTCGGCAACATCGACTTCGTCCACAAGAACATCGAGGCGATCCTGATCCTGATCGTCCTCATCTCGGTGGTGCCGATCGCCATCGAGTTCCTGCGCGCCCGCAGCAAGGCCAAGAAGGGCGCCGCGGCGGACGCCGAGCCCGGCCGGGACGCGGTGACTCCGGCGGGCCAGCGCGGCCGCCACGCCAAGCGCTGACCCCTCTTTGCGCCTGAACCGGCGCCTCCCCCAGACTCCGTCCGGGGGTACCCCCACTCGCGGACCTGGTTGCTCGCCGTCGTGGTTCCTCAATTGATGGCTGAGGCGACCTGCGGGCTCAGAAACCTCTCGTGCGCTTGGCCGCGCGGCGGCCCGCCGCGGTGGCGCCCGGCACCCGAAGGAACAGCCGGGAGATCTCGGACCCCAGGTTCACGCCGATCGCGATGGCCATCGCGAGCGCGGCCGCCTTGGTGAGCGATACGAGACCTTTGTCGGCGTTGTTCTGAGCGATCGCCAGCAGCCCGAAGTACGTGGCGGAACCGGGCAGCAGCGGGCCGATCGCGGCCGTGACGTACGGCAGCGCGGACGCGAACTGGTAGCGCGACATGAGCTGCCCGAACAGACCCACCAGGCCCGCCGCGATCGCCGTCGAGGCGACCGGCGAGAGGCCGCCCGCGTAGTGCAGCGCGCCGTAGACCACCCAGGCCACGCCGCCGTTCAGCGTCACCATCAGCACGGTGGACCGTTCCTGCTGGAGGAGCACCGCGAAGGCCAGCGACAGCACCATCGATGCGGCGATCTGCCACACCGGGCGCTCGACGGTCAGCAGCGCCACGTCCGGATTGAGATTGGCGCCGAGCTTCACGCCGAAGTAGAGCACCACCAGGACACCGGTGACGATGCCGACGAACAGGTACAGAACCTCCAGCAGCCGCGCGGACGCGGTGATGTAGTAGCCGGTCAGCCCGTCCTGCACGCCCGCCACGAGGGCCCGCCCCGGCAGCAGCGCGAAGAGCCCACCGGTGACCACCGCGGACGCAGGCACCGGGACATGCGCCAGAGTCAGCGCGATACCGATCGCCGCGGGCGGCATGGCGGCCACCACGAACTGGTAGAACTCCGGCAGCCCGCGCCCCGCGCACAGCCAGGCGAGCCGGTCGCCCAGCATCGCGCCGACCGCCGCCGCCACGAACACGATGAAGCCGCCGCCGACCAGAACCGAGGCCGCACCCGCGAGGAGGCCGCCCGCCGCGGTCAGCACCCAGCCGGGATACGGGTGCCGGTTGCGGCGGATCTCCGCGAGGCGCCGGTAGGCCTCCTCCAGGGAGATCGCGGTCTCCGGGTCGCTGATGTCGTCGACCAGCCGGAAGACGGCCGCGAGCCGCGTGTAGTCGGTGCCGCGGCGGCGGACGATCCTCGATGCCGTCACCGGATCGTCCACCAGCGAGGGCTGGTGCGTGATCGACAGCTGGGTGAACGTGACGGTCGGCTCGCAGCGGTCCAGGCCGTAACTGCGGCAGACGGCGAACATCGCCGCCTCCACGTCCTCGGCGCCCTCACCGCCCGCGAGCAGCAGCTCGCCGATACGCAGGGTCAGGTCCAGCACACGCGGAACAGCCGGCCCCGAATCGTCGTCGTGCTTCTGCACCGGTTCCGGCGCTGGACGCTCGGCCACCGGCATGCGCAGCATCGTGCGCATCCGGTCCTGCCAGGGAGCCTCCTTGGTCAGCCGGACCATGGGGATGCCCGACGGCGGAGTGAACGTGGGCAGGGCGTCGCGGGCGCTGAAGGTGCTGGGTGTGCTGAACGCCGAGCCCTCGGGCTCCTGCGTGGCGGCCGACGGCGTCGCCAGCCCGTCCGGGATGGCGAACTCGGACGTCGTCTGCGACTCGTCCTCGGCCGCCGGTGCCTGGGACACCACGCCGGTCGGCTGTGTGAAGGCGCTCCTCGCCTCGTCCGACTGCGGCTTGCGATCCTCCGCCTCGGGGTGAGCCACGGACTGCTTACCCGCCTTTCGTACGTCTCGTCTGCACATCCAGTACGCCCCAGTATGCGCACGGATAAGAGCACCCTCGGACGGGCGCGAACGCACGAACGGGCCGCGCGGTCCCGTAAGGGATCACGCGGCCCGTTCACATAGGCCCGTTCAAGAACCGGGGGTCAGTGACCGCCCTGCTCCTTGAAGCGCTTGTAGGAGCGCTCGATCTCGACCTCGGCGTCCGTGCGGCCCACCCAGTTGGCGCCCTCGACGGACTTGCCGGGCTCCAGGTCCTTGTAGACCTCGAAGAAGTGCTGGATCTCCAGGCGGTCGAACTCCGACACGTGGTGGATGTCACGCAGGTGCTCCACACGCGGGTCCGTCGCCGGCACGCACAGCAGCTTGTCGTCGCCGCCGGCCTCGTCCGTCATCCGGAACATGCCGATGGCGCGGCACTTGATGAGGCAGCCCGGGAACGTCGGCTCGTCCAGGATGACCAGCGCGTCCAGCGGGTCGCCGTCCTCGCCGAGGGTGTTCTCGACGAAGCCGTAGTCGGTCGGGTAGGCGGTCGAGGTGAAGAGCCGACGGTCCAGGCGGATCCGACCGGTCTCGTGGTCCACCTCGTACTTGTTACGCGAACCCTTCGGAATCTCGATCGTGACGTCGAACTCCACCGGTGGCTCCTCCATGATCAGCACATTCATGCACATACATCGGGTGGTGCTGCATCCTCCCGGGGCCGTATGTGTCAAACGGCTCCGCCGCGGGCCCCGGATCACCCGGCCGGACGTGTGGCCGGGCCTGCCGGGGTGCGGTCCCGCGGCAAGACGCAGTGATTAAGTGTCCCTCACGCAGTTGTGTGATCGCGAAAGGGGCTGGTGCTCGTGCCAGAGCTGACGGCTGGGCGGTTCGCGAGGCGGTGCGGGGTACGGTTCGCGAAACTCGCAACCTGGCAGCTCACGGCGGGCGCGGCCGTGGTCGGCCTGGCCCTCGCGGCCTGCTCGGTCACCGCGGCCGGTCCCTGGGACTCCGGCCAGCGTACGGCGGAGCGGGACCGGGCCGCCGCCCTGGAGGACGGGGGTGGCGCAGATCACGGCATCCCGGCCTCCCGTGACGGCGGGACGAAGTCGCGGGCCCGGAAGACCCCGGCGGCCGCCCCGAGTGCTCCTGCCGTGCTGGCCGCCCTCGGGGCGTCGACGGGCTCCGCACCGGTCCCCGAGCGCAGCGCACTCGCCAAGGTCCTCGATCCGATGCTGAACAGCGGCTCCCTGGGCCCTCAGCGCACGGCCGCCGTCGTCGACGTCGCCACGGGCAAACAGCTGTACGGCAAGGGGGCGGGCCAGGCGCTCACTCCGGCTTCGACCACCAAGATCGCGACGGCGGTGGCGGTGCTGAGCGCGGCGGGCCCGGACCACCGCATCACGACACGTACGGTCATCGAGCCCAGCTCGGCAAAAAACTCCAAAGCTGCCAAGGCCTCCAAAGCCGCGAAAGTCGTGCTGGTCGGCGGTGGCGACCCGACGCTCACCGCCCGCAAGGACGCGAAGGGCAGCGCGAGCCTGCGCACCCTGGCCGACGACACGGCACGCGCGCTGAAGGCCAAGGGCGTCGACAAGATCTCCCTCGGATACGACACGTCGCTCTACTCGGGTCCGCTGGTGCACCCGATCGGCCTCAACTCGAACATCGCCCCCGTCAGCGCGCTGATGGCCGACGAGGGCCGCCTCGACGACTCCTCCAGCGGTCCGGCGCCGCGCAGCGCGGACCCGGCGGCGGCTGCGGCAGGCACGTTCGCGGAGCTGCTGCGGGACCGCGGCATCAGGACCGAGACATCCGACCCGGCCTCGGCCAAGGCGCCGGACCGTGCCGAGCCGCTGGCCTCCGTGCAGTCCCCGGCTCTGTCCGCGCTGGTCGAGCGCATGCTCACGAACAGCGACAACGACATCGCGGAGGCCCTGGCCCGGCAGGCGGCGCTCGCGACGGACAGGCCCGCGAGCTTCGACGGCGGAGCGAAGGCGATCAAGGCACAGCTGAAGAAGCTCGGACTTCCCCTGAACGGCGCCCAGTTCGCCGACGGCTCCGGCCTGAACCACGCCGACCGGCTCAGCGCGAGCCTGCTCACCGCCCTCCTCGCCCTCGCCGGTGACCAGGACCACCCGGAACTGCGCCCGATCCTGACCGGCCTGCCGGTCGCGGGCTTCACCGGCACACTGCGCAATCGCTACGCCGACTCCGCGGACGCCCCCGGCACAGGCCTCGTACGCGCCAAGACCGGCACCCTGACGGGCGTGAACACCCTCGCGGGCACGGTGGCCGACACAGACGGCCGCCTCCTGGTCTTCGCTTTCATGACGACGGGCACGACGGACCCACAGGCGGCCCAGGCGACGTTGGACAGAGCGGCGTCGGCGTTGGCGGGGTGCGGATGCTAACGCTGTGGGCAATCGTTCCTCCCCCAGCTGACGCTGGGAGGTGCCCCCAGGCGATGGGGGTACCTCCCATGCCCTCAAGGCAATGGGGGAGGGTGGGCACAGCCCACGCCGCACGGCACCCTTCACCCGGAGGCCCAGCCAACGCCGGGCAAGCCAACACCCACCGCAGCCGCACACGACCACGTACCGTTGACGCATGACGAGCATCGGTGGCACCGAGATGGTCGACTGGAATCTCGCGGTGGCAACCGCGACCCGGCTCGTGCGACCGGGCCCAGAGGTGACACGCGACGAGGCCCGAGCCGTCGTCGCGGAACTGCGCCGGCACGCCAAGGCGTCGGAGGAGCACGTCCGGGGCTTCACCCGGCTGGACACCGACGCGGCCCACGACACCCCCGTGCTCGTCGTCGACCGGCCCGGCTGGGTCCGGGCCAACGTCGCCGGGTTCCGGGAGATCCTCAAGCCCCTGCTGGACAAGATGCAGCAGCGCCGCGGCGGCGGCCCGGGCGGCGCCGTCCTCGGCGCCGTCGGCGGCAAGGTCACCGGCGTCGAGCTGGGCATGCTGCTGTCCTTCCTCGCCTCGCGGGTCCTCGGCCAGTACGAGACCTTCGCCCCGGCGACGCGCGAGCTCCCGGCCGGCAGCAACGGCGGTGGCAGGCTGCTGCTCGTGGCGCCGAACGTCGTCCATGTGGAGCGCGAGCTCGACGTGGACCCGCACGACTTCCGCCTCTGGGTGTGCCTGCACGAGGAGACGCACCGCACCCAGTTCACGGCCGTGCCCTGGCTGCGCGACCACCTCGAGGGCGAGATCCAGTCGTTCCTCGCGGAGACGGACGTCGACCCCATGACCGTCCTCGAGCGGATCAGGGAGGCCGCGCAGTCGCTGGCCGGCGGCCGCCCGGAAGGCGAGGAGGCGGACGGCGGCCACTCCCTCGTCGAGCTGGTGCAGACGCCCGCCCAGCGGGAGATCCTCGCCCGGCTGACCGCCGTGATGTCGCTCCTCGAAGGCCACGCGGACTACGTGATGGACGGCGTCGGACCGGCGGTCGTCCCGTCCGTCAGCGAGATCCGCGAGAAGTTCCAGCAGCGCCGTGCCCGGGGCGCCTCCCGCCTGGACCAGGCGCTGCGCAAGCTGCTGGGCCTCGACGCGAAGCTGCGGCAGTACAAGGACGGCGAGCGGTTCGTGCGATCCGTCGTCGACGAGGTCGGCATGGACGGCTTCAACCGCATCTGGACATCCCCCAACACGCTCCCCACCAAGTCCGAGATCGCCAAACCCGCGGACTGGGTCGCCCGGGTGCACCGCAAGGCCGAGTCGTGAGCCGGGGCGTGACGAGCCGGATACCGCGACGGCGAAGAACGCCCGTAATCACCCGTCCGAGGGACCGTGAGGCTTGAGAAGGCGTGCAATGCTCGGGTAACGGCTCGGCTCTGTCACCATCGAACCACTCTGAGTGACTGAGGGGCCCGTTCGTGACGGGCAGCCGACGCAGCCACTCGGTGACCGAGTGACAGATTCCGAGGCACACTCCCGAACTCCCGAAGGGAACCGGACATGGGTCCCCATCCTGCGGTCGCGGCGATACGCCTGGCGGTTCGCCGCGTCCTCCACGACGTCCTCATCGACCTGAGCGACCAGCGCACTGCCGTGCCCCACGAGGCCGGCGCCGGGCGCGCCCCCGGGCATGCCCTGGTGCTCGTGGCCTGCTCCGGCGGCGCCGACTCCATGGCGCTCGCCTCCGCCGTCGCCTTCGAGGCCCCCAAACTCGGCATCCGCGCCGGTGGCGTCACCGTCGACCACGGTCTGCAGCCCGGCTCGGACACCCGCGCCGCCGAAGTCGTCGCGCGGCTCACCGCGCTCGGCCTGGACCCCGTCGACTCCGTCGCCGTGTCGGTCGGCCGTGACGGCGGTCCCGAGGCTGCCGCCCGCGAGGCCCGGTATGCCGCGCTGGACACCGCCGCAGAGCGCCACGGCGCCGCGGCGATCCTGCTCGGCCACACACGCGACGATCAAGCCGAAACCGTCCTCCTCGGCCTCGCCCGCGGCTCGGGCATCCGCTCCCTGTCCGGAATGGCTGCTGTCTCCGGGGGTCCGGGGGCCGCCGGCCGTTACCGCCGTCCCTTTCTGCACCTCGACCGGCAGACCGCCCGCAAGGCCTGCATGGTCCAGTCGCTGCCCGTCTGGGACGACCCGCACAACACAGACCCCTCGTACACGCGCTCGCGCCTGCGCCACGAAGGCCTGCCGGCCCTGGAGAAGGCGCTCGGCAAGGGCGTCGTGGAGGCCCTCGCCCGTACGGCCCAGCTCTCCCGCGACGACGCCGACGCCCTGGACGCCTGGGCCGCCGAGGCCGAGCGCTCCGTCCGCGACTCCGCGGGCCTGCTCGAGTGCGCCAAGCTCTACGCGCTGCCGCCCGCCGTACGCCGCCGTGTCCTGCGCCGCGCCGCCATCGCCGCCGGCTCCCCGGCCGGTTCGCTGTTCGCCCGCCACATCGAGGAAGTCGACCGGCTGATCACCGGCTGGCGTGGTCAGGGGGCCATCAATCTCCCCGGCCGGGTCGTCGCCCAGCGGCAGGGTGGCAGACTGGTGATTCGGCAAGGCTGACGAAGACCCCGGCACGCCTGGTACGGCAGACGGCCGGGACGTCGGCGGACACGACCGAAAGTGATGCGGGTGGACGCGAAAGACATGGGTGCGGACCTCAAGTCGGTGCTCATCACCAAAGAAGAGATCGACGCGAAGCTGGCCGAGCTGGCCGCGAAGATCGACGCGGAGTACGCGGGCAAGGACCTGTTGATCATCGGTGTGCTCAAGGGCGCCGTGATGGTCATGGCCGACCTGGCCCGTGCGCTGTCCACCCCCGTCACCATGGACTGGATGGCTGTGTCGTCGTACGGCGCGGGCACCCAGTCGTCCGGTGTCGTGCGGATCCTCAAGGACCTCGACACCGACATCAAGGGCAAGCACGTCCTCATCGTCGAGGACATCATCGACTCGGGGCTGACGCTGTCCTGGCTCATCTCCAACCTCGGCTCGCGCGAGCCGGCGTCGCTGAAGGTGTGCACGCTGCTGCGCAAGCCGGAGGCGGCCAAGGTCGCGATCGACGTGGAGTGGGTCGGCTTCGACATCCCCAACGAGTTCGTCATCGGCTACGGCCTGGACTACGCCGAGAAGTACCGCAACCTCCCGTTCGTCGGTACGCTCGCGCCCCACGTGTACGGCGGTAACTGAACGTCCACGGGGGTTCCTCGGCCGGTGGCCCGGATGTGCTCGGGCCCACAGGACATTCGGGAACCACTGGGCGTTTCCCGCCGTTGGACGATGCAACGACGGTATTGCCGGTCTTCCCCGCAGCGTCGGGTGACGATCCTGGGGTACCGTCCGAAGAACAGTCTTTATCAAACTCACTATGGCAGGAGGGACGGGGCGGCACCGCTCCGTATGGATGGACGTGAAGCGATACTTCCGTGGGCCGGTCATGTGGATCGTGCTGGCCGTCCTTGCCGTGGTCGTGTTGATGCAGGTCGTCGGCTCGTCCGGCGGCTACAAGACAGTGGACACCGGCCAGGTGGTCCAGGCCATCAACGACAACCGGGTCAAGCAGGCCAAGCTGACCACCGGTGACGAGCAGACCGTCAAGGTCGAGCTGAAGGATGGCCAGAAGGTCGAGGGCAGCAGCAAGATCCAGGCGAGCTACATCGGCGACCAGGGCGTCGACCTCGCCAAGGACCTGCAGGCCAAGTTCGAGGACAAGCAGATCCCCGAGGGCTACACGGTCGCGCCCTCGAAGCAGAACCCGTTCCTCGGGATCCTGCTCTCGCTGCTTCCCTTCGTCCTCATCGTGGTCGTCTTCCTGTTCCTGATGAACCAGATGCAGGGCGGCGGCTCCCGGGTCATGAACTTCGGGAAGTCCAAGGCCAAGCTCATCACCAAGGACACCCCGAAGACGACGTTCTCCGACGTCGCGGGCTCGGACGAGGCCGTCGAGGAGCTCCAGGAGATCAAGGAGTTCCTGCAGGAGCCGGCTAAGTTCCAGGCCGTCGGCGCCAAGATCCCCAAGGGCGTGCTGCTCTACGGCCCGCCCGGTACGGGCAAGACGCTGCTCGCGCGCGCCGTCGCGGGCGAGGCGGGCGTCCCCTTCTACTCGATCTCGGGTTCCGACTTCGTCGAGATGTTCGTCGGTGTCGGCGCCTCCCGAGTGCGCGACCTCTTCGAGCAGGCCAAGGCGAACGCTCCGGCGATCGTCTTCGTCGACGAGATCGACGCCGTCGGCCGGCACCGCGGTGCGGGTCTCGGCGGTGGCCACGACGAGCGCGAGCAGACGCTGAACCAGCTGCTCGTCGAGATGGACGGCTTCGACGTGAAGGGCGGCGTCATCCTGATCGCCGCCACCAACCGGCCCGACATCCTCGACCCGGCGCTGCTGCGCCCGGGCCGCTTCGACCGGCAGATCGCCGTCGACCGGCCGGACATGCAGGGCCGTCTGGAGATCCTCAAGGTCCACCAGAAGGGCAAGCCGGTCGCCCCGGACGTCGACCTGTCGGCCGTCGCGCGGCGTACGCCGGGCTTCACGGGCGCCGACCTGTCGAACGTGCTGAACGAAGCGGCGCTGCTCACCGCGCGCAGCGACAGGAAGCTGATCGACAACTCGATGCTGGACGAGGCGATCGACCGCGTCGTGGCGGGCCCGCAGAAGCGGACCCGGATCATGTCGGACAAGGAGAAGAAGATCACCGCGTACCACGAGGGCGGTCACGCCCTGGTCGCGGCGGCCTCACCGAACTCCGACCCGGTCCACAAGATCACGATCCTGTCCCGCGGCCGCGCACTGGGCTACACGATGGTCCTGCCGGACGAGGACAAGTACTCGACCACGCGGAACGAGATGCTCGACCAGCTTGCGTACATGCTGGGCGGGCGCGCGGCCGAGGAACTGGTCTTCCACGACCCGACCACGGGTGCGGCCAACGACATCGAGAAGGCGACCGCGACCGCGCGGGCCATGGTCACGCAGTACGGCATGACCGAGCGGCTCGGCGCGATCAAGTTCGGCGGCGACAACACCGAGCCGTTCCTGGGCCGCGAGATGTCGCACCCGCGGGACTACTCGGAAGAGGTCGCGGCGCTGGTCGACGAAGAGGTCAAGAAGCTCATCGAGAACGCGCACAACGAAGCGTGGGAGATCCTCGTCGAGAACCGCGACGTCCTCGACAACCTGGTTCTGGCGCTCCTTGAGAAGGAGACGCTGAACAAGGAGCAGATTGCCGAGATCTTCGCCCCCATCGTCAAGCGCCCGACCCGCCCCGCGTGGACCGGCTCCTCGCGGCGTACGCCCTCGACCCGTCCGCCGGTGCTCTCCCCCAAGGAGCTCTCGCTGACGAACGGTGCCAACGGCTCCACGCCCGCGGTGACGGCAGGCGCGGCCTCGGAGGCGGCTCCGGTGTCGTCGACCGAGATCGCTCCGGCCCCGGAGGACCGCACCGACAGCTGACCGCCTCGGCGGTTGCGCAGGTCACAGCTGCACCGGAATGGATGCCGCGCCCCCCATGGTTCTAGCCTTGGGGGGCGCGGCATTGCCGTATGCCGGTACGCGAAACCACAGGAACGAGGTACCCATGACCGACCCCGTGACGCTGGACGGCGAGGGCCCCATCGGCGAGTTCGACGAGAAGCGCGCCGAGAACGCCGTACGGGAACTGCTGATCGCGGTCGGCGAGGACCCGGACCGGGAGGGCCTGCGCGACACTCCGGGGCGCGTGGCGCGGGCGTACAAGGAGATATTCGCCGGCCTGTGGCAGAAGCCCGAGGACGTCCTCACGACGACGTTCGACCTGGGGCATGACGAGATGGTCCTGGTGAAGGACATCGAGGTGCTGAGCTCCTGTGAGCACCATCTCGTGCCGTTCGTGGGGTTCGCTCACATCGGGTACATCCCGTCCACCGACGGCAAGATCACCGGGCTGTCGAAGCTGGCCCGGCTGGTGGACGTCTTCGCCCGCCGCCCTCAGGTGCAGGAGCGTCTGACGACGCAGATCGCCGATTCGCTGATGGACATCCTGGAGCCGCGCGGGGCGATCGTGGTGATCGAGTGCGAGCACATGTGCATGACCATGCGGGGGGTGCGGAAGCCCGGGGCCAAGACCATCACCTCGGCTGTCCGCGGCCAGCTGCGGGATCCGGCCACGCGCGCTGAGGCGATGAGCCTGATCATGGCGAAGTGATGAGCCTGATCATGGCGGAGTGAGGCCCGCCCGGTGCGGTGCCCCGATGGCGGGTCACGTCGTCGGGGTCGCGCCCTGGCCGGGGGTGTCCTCGTCCTCGGGGAGCTTGCAGACGCGTTCCATGAAGAACGCGGCCGCGATCACCGCGACTCCGGCGAGGACCGAGAAGGCCGCATAGATCGCCTGGTCCCGGCGGGCCGGGACATCGAGGAACGCCAGCAGGAAGACGCCCGTTCCGCCGTACATCCCCGAGACGAGGGCCGCGACGAGCGCGCTGGCCTGGCCGAAGACGACGGCGCGGGCCGCCATCAGCGGGTCGACGCCCTTGGCGCCCGGGCGGCGCTCGCGCTGGGCGCGGAGCCGGTTGCGGATCGAGAGGGCCGTCGCCAGCAGGACGACGGCGATCAGCGCCAGCACGATGGGCGCGGCCAGCGGAACCCGCGGCAGGGTGCCGATCGAGTCCCACAGCTGGGCGCCCGCCCAGGACAGCACCCCAGCCACCACGAAAAGGCCGGCCAGCACCCTGATGCGCAGCTGTTTCACGTCGTCCCTTCACCGCCGCCGGGCTTCGCCGCCCCGGGCGAAAGCATGGTCCGGTAGACCCTAACGACTATTCGGGCAGCCGGAGTTCCAGATCGGCGCGCGGCGTGACACCCGCGCGGGTGACGTCGGCGAGCAGCTGCGCCACGGGGCCGCGGCCGGGCAGCTGGGCCGCCGGCTCGACGTCGTGCCACGGGGCGAGGACGAAGGCGCGCTCATGGGCGCGCGGGTGGGGGAGCGTCAGGACCGGGTCCGACGAGACCACTTCGGCGTAGGCCACGATGTCCACGTCGATCGTGCGCGGGCCCCAGCGCTCGTCGCGGACGCGGTTGAAGGCCTCCTCTATGGCGTGTGCGCGCTCCAGGAGGGAGGAGGGCGGGAGCGTGGTCTTCACGACGACCACGGCGTTGAAGTAGGCGGGCTGGCTGCCCGGCTCGACGCCCCAGGGCTCGGTCTCGTAGACGGGGGAGACGGCCCTGACGCGGACGCCCGGCGTGTCCTCCAGGGCGTCGATGGCGCCCTGCAGGGTCTCCAGGCGGTTGCCGAGGTTCGACCCCAGGGAGATCACGGCCCGTTTCGGATTGCTCAGGGTCGTGTCGGCGGCGTCCACCTGCTCCACCACCGAAACGGGAACCGGCTGTACGGTCGGGTCGCTCTGTCCCCAGCTGACATACGAAGTCATACTCGGCTCCGGGTGATCGTGACGGTCACATCGTCGAAGGGCACGGTGATCGGGGCGTCCGGCTTGTGGACGCACACCTCGACCTCCTGGACCCCGTCGTGCTTCAGGCAGGTCTGCGCGATGCGCTCGGCCAGCGTCTCGATGAGATCGACCGGCTCGCCCTCGACGACGGCGACGACCTCCTCCGCCACGATGCCGTAGTGCACGGTCTTCGCCAGGTCGTCGTCGGCCGCGGCGGGCCGGGTGTCGAGGCCGAGCACCAGGTCGACGATGAAGACCTGGCCCTCCTCGCGCTCCTTCGGGAAGACGCCGTGGTACCCGCGGGCCTTGAGGCCGCGCAGCGCGACACGATCCACGCGAATCACTCCTGCTCTCGTCGGACGGTTTTCGGCTGGCGGACATGACCTGTCCCCGGGCCGGCACGCCCGGCCACAGGGGCCTCGCAGCCGCCTGAAGACGCCCCGGACCACCGGGACGCCCATGACCCGAGCCGCCTCGTCCGAGAGCAGCCGGCACACCAGCCACGGTCGAATCTACCCGTGAGCACCGACAGCCCCGGCCCGCGGAGGGTCGGGACGGCCATGGATCGAGGGCTTTCCGGGCGGTCGGAGGCGCCCGCTACCGGGGCTGGTAGCCGCCCATACCCCGGCCGACGTGATTCCAACCACTTCTCGGCCCTGCCTGGCCCCTACCCACTTACTCGGAGGTCTCGTCGTCCTCGTCCTCGCCGGTTTCGGCCAGAACGGGCGAGGCGTGGTGGGACCAGAGTTTCCAGCCGGCGGGCGTGCGGCGGAACACGTTCGTGGCGACCACCAGCTGGCCGACGAGCGGGCCTGGTTCCGGGCCGCCGTCCGGGGCGGGGCCGCCGCTGAGGATGTTCTCGGTGCAGGTCACCAGCGCGGTGTCCCCGCTGACGGACACGTGGACATCGGTCAGGAAGAACTGGATGTACTCGGTGTTCGCCATGATCAGCGCGTACGACCTGAGGACCTCGCCGCGGCCCGTCAGCACCGGCCAGCCGGGATGGACGCAGGAGATCTCGGGGCGTGCCGAGACCACGGCGCCGTCCGTGTCCGCGTCGGCGGCGGCGTCCGGCTCGTCGAGAGCGTCCGTCGTGACCGCGGCACCCGCTCCGTCCTCGGTGTCCGATGCCGTCAGCCACAGGTCCGACACCTCGTCGAAGTCGCCGCGTTCCAACGCCTCGTAGAAGGCGGTGTTGGCGCGTTCGACCTGCTCGACGTCGGTACGGGGGCCGGTCACCAGGCTCCTTCTACCGCCCGGGCGACACGGACCGCGTCTGCCGTGGCCCGGACCTCGTGGACGCGCACCGCCCATGCGCCCTGGTGGGCGGCGATGGCCGAGACCGCGGCGGTGGCGGCGTCCCGCTCCCGGGCCGGCGGCGGGGCGCCGTCGGGGCCCTTCAGCAGCTGGCCGAGGAACCGCTTGCGGGACGCGGCGACCAGCAGCGGGTAGCCGAGCGCGCGCAGGCGGTCGAGGTGCGCGAGGAGCGCCAGATCGTGCTCGGTCCCCTTGGAGAAGCCCAGGCCCGGGTCGAGGACGATGCGGTCCGGGGCGATACCGCCCCCGATGACGGCCTCCACGCGCGCGTGGAGCTCCGACACCACTTCGGCGACCACGTCGTCGTACGTGCCGGGGATGTTCCCGCCCTCCAGGAGACCGCGCCAGTGCATGACCACGAAGGGGGCGCCGGCGTCGGCGACGACGGGGACCATCGCGGGGTCCGCGAGGCCGCCGCTGACGTCGTTGACGAGCGCGGCGCCGGCCGCCAGCGACTGCTCGGCCACGGAGGCCCGCATGGTGTCCACGGAGACCGTGACGCCCTCGGAGGCGAGGCCGCGGACGACGGGGATGACGCGGCGCAGCTCCTCGTCGGCGTCGACGCGGGTCGCGCCGGGGCGGGTGGACTCGCCGCCGACGTCGATCAGGTCCGCGCCCTGGGCGACGAGGTCGAGGCCGTGCTTGACGGCGGCCGTCGTGTCGAACCAGCGCCCGCCGTCCGAGAAGGAGTCGGGGGTCACATTGACGACGCCCATGACCGCGCAGCGGTCCCACGTGGGCAGACCGGTCACCTGGCCGCGGCTACGCAACGTACTCATGGCTTCCAGACTAGGCCCGGGGGTGGGGTGCTCGGTTCCACGCCGTTGCGCCCTCGGCGCGGCTTTTGCCGCCTCCGGCGGTGAGCTTTCGGCCGCTCCACGGCCGTTTCCCTCCCACCCGTCCGTTTTGCCCGCCCCCGACGGGTCGTATCCGGCCACTCCGCGGCCCGCCCCACCCGTCACTGATGAGCCGCCCCGACCTTCCGCCTGCGCTCCACCGCCGCCCCGTGCGCGCACTGCCGCCGCGCCTGCGACCCGATGCGTGCGAGCCGGGGCAGCCTCGTCGTCACGAAGCCCTCCGCCTGCAGCGCGGCGAAGCCGATGCGCGGCAGGTCCCGGGTGCTGCGGAACACCACGAACCGCGGCTCCCAGCGCGGCTGGAACTTCTCGTTGAACTTGTACAGCGACTCGATCTGGAACCAGCGTGAGAGGAAGACCAGCAGCCCGCGCCAGGCGCGCAGCACCGGGCCCGCGCCGAGCTTCTCGCCCCGTGAGAGGGCCGAGCGGAACATGGCGAAGTTCAGGGACATGCGCTCGATGCCGAACTTCGGGGCGGCCTGCAGCGCGGCCACGATGAGCAGTTCGTTCATGCCGGGGTCCGCGGCGCGGTCGCGGCGCATGAGGTCGAGCGAGACGCCGTCCGTGCCCCAGGGCACGAAGTGGAGTACGGCCTTCAGATCGCCGTACGGCCCCTGCACGCTGTCCGCCTTGTGCGCTGTCGCGATCAGGCAATCGCCGTCGGCCGCGTCGCCGAGGCGGCCGAGAGCCATGGAGAACCCGCGTTCGGTGTCGGTTCCGCGCCAGTCGTCGACGGCGCACAGGATCCGGTCCAGCTCCTGTTCGCCGAGGTCACGGACGCGTCGTACGCGGGTCTCGTAACCGGCCCGCTCGATCCGCCTGACCATCTGGCGCACGTTGCGCATCGCGCGCCCCGAGAGGGAGAAATCCGCGACGTCCACCACCGCCTCGTCGCCCAGTTCGAGGGCGTCCAGGCCGGTCTCACGGGCCCACACCTCGCCGCCTGTCTCGGAGCAGCCCATCACCGCGGGCGTCCAGGAGTGGAGCTTGGCCTCGTCCATGAACTGTTCGATCGCGCCCGGCCAGGCCTCGACGTCGCCGATCGGGTCGCCGCTTGCGAGCATGACGCCGGACACGACGCGGTAGCAGACGGCGGCCTTCCCGCTGGGCGAGAAGACGACGCCCTTGTCGCGGCGGAGCGCGAAGTGGCCGAGCGAGTCGCGGCCGCCGTGCCGGGCGAGCAGGTCGCGCAGCCGCTCCTCGTCGTCCGCGGTGAGCCGCGCGACCGGGTGTTCCGGGCGGAGCGCCAGGTAGACGGTGGTGATCGCGGTGAGCAGGCCGAGGGCGCCGAGCGAGTACGCGACGGTCCACGACGTATAGCCGGTGTAGTCGACGGGGCCTTCGAAGCCGAACAGCCCGTACAGGACGTGCTCGAGACGGGCCGCGAGGCTCGGATCGCCGACCGTCTCGCGCGGGTGGACGCTGACGATGATCAGGCCCAGCCCGAGGGAACCGGCCCCCATGAGGACGAAGTTCGCCAGCGCGAGCCAGCGGCTGCGCGGATCGGGCAGTGCCGCGAACTCGTCCCGGTGACGCAGCAGCAGCGCCAGCAGCACGAGCGAGATCAGTGCGCCCAGCAGCGAGTGCCGGTACAGGAACTGCGCGACGGCACCGGCCGGCAGCAGTCCCACGGCGGCCCGCCAGGCGCGTCGCTTGTGGCGCCGCAGTCCATGGGCGAGCAGCAGCAGCAGGATGCCCGCGCTGAGCGACAGCGCGGCGGCGAACGGCCCGAGTGCGCCCGGCAGCACCTCCGCCATGGCGTGCACGCGGCTGTGCCGGAAGCGCGGGAAGACGCCGGCCGCGACGTCCACCAGGCCCACGAACGTACAGGCCCGGGCGACGATGGCGGGCACGGCGGCGGCGCGGGGGCCGCGCAGCACGTGCCGGGGCCCGACACGCCGGAGGCGGCCCGGGTCTGAGGGAGCGGAGTTGCCGTGAATCGTGTCGCCGTGCACGGTGCCGTCAGGGGTCATGCCCGATATTTCCCTATCTATCCTGAGCGGGCATCGTATCCCGTAGCTCTTCCAACAACCTGATTTCGGACGAGTCCAACAGGCGCGAGGCCTGGAGCCGAACCCATGCCCCGTAGCGGCGCGCCCTCTATGACGGGGTAGCGAGCGGACAGGTTCACCCACGGAAGGACAACAGGCGGAAAAGCGACGGCAAAGGTATGTAGCAAAGGTATCTAGACACTTCATGGGACTTACGAGCCACAAGGTGATGGCGCTGGCGGTGCTGCTGGCGGTCGTGCTGTTCGCCGGCACCGTCTGGTGGTGGCCGCGGCTGGCCGGACGCACGTGGCGTGCCGTCACGGGCCGCGTCGGGCTGCTGCTGGCCACACAGGTCGTGATCTTCGTATCGGTCGCGCTCGCGGCCAACAGGGCGGGCGGGTTCTACGCGTCCTGGGCGGATCTCCTGGGCAGGGAGCGGGACCAGGGTGTGGTCGTCGACCACACCGCGGCCCGTGGCGGCCCGGTCCAGGTGCTGGGCACACAGCTCGTGAACGTGCCCGGCCGTTCCCGGCCCACCGTCGGCGGCCAGATCCAGAAGATCCGCATCGTGGGCGGCGAGTCGCACATAGCCGCTCCCGCGTACGTCTATCTGCCGCCCCAGTACTTCCAGCCGCGGTACCGGGACCGCACATTTCCGGCCGTCGTCGTCCTCACCGGCTACCCGGGCACCGCCGAGTCGCTGATCAAGACCCTGCGCTATCCGCAGACGGCACACGAGGAGGCCGAGCAAGGCCGGACGCAGCCGATGATCCTGGTGATGCTGCGGCCGACCGTGGCGCCGCCGCGGGACACCGAGTGCGTGGACGTGCCCGGCGGCCCGCAGGCCGAGACGTTCTTCGCCGACGACCTCCCCCATGCCGTGTCGGCGCAGTACAGGATCGGCAGGAAGCCCGGCGCCTGGGGAATCATCGGGGACTCCACGGGCGGCTACTGCGCGCTGAAGATCGCCATGCACCATCCCGGCGTGTACGCCGCGGGGGCGGGCCTGTCCGCGCACTACAGGGCGCCGGTCGACCTCACCACGGGTGATCTGTTCCGGGGCGACAAGGAGTTGAGGGAGCGCGCGGACCTGCTGTGGTACCTCGCACACATGCCCGCACCGCGTACGTCCCTGCTGGTCACGACCAGCAGACACGGAGAGGGCAACTACGCGGCCACCATGCGGTTCATCGACGAGGCGCGATCGAGGCCGCCGACGCGGATCTCGTCGATCACCCTCGGGACAGGCGGTCACAACTTCAATACCTGGCGGCGCGAGATCCCGCCCGCGCTGGCGTGGCTCAGTGGACGGCTCAGCGCGGGGTGACGGGAGGGGGTGGGGTTCCGCCGGGGAGTCGGGATCCGAAAGTCAGGTCTGTCCCGTGCGTATCGCGATATCTGCGAACGGGAGTTGGGGAGTTGGAGAAGGGGGGCCGTCGAGCTCGTCCGCGAATACGCCGCGATACTCACGGAATTCCTGAATCGGAAGGAGAGAAGGAGAACGGTGCGCACGCGAAGGCCGTCGCGCCGAGTGGCGGTGAGGCGCTTCCGGTCGGTGATGCGGTAGATCCGGAACACGTTCGCGGTGACCGTCGAATTCGTGGAGAGGCGATACGGGAGGCGCTACGAGTTGCGCTACCCGTGGGCCCTTTCGGGTCTGGCGAAGTCGGGCCTGAGGGTCAAGATCGCGGGTGGGGGGCTTGGGGGCGGGGGCCGGAGGGTCGGGGGAATGCGAGGTGCGGCCATGGGCGCCGGACGAGGGGATGCCGGGTGGATGCGGGTGGATGCGGGCGGCAAGGAGATAACAGGCGTAGTGGGGGAGTTGACCGAAACACGCATGGCGGCCGATATCCGGAGTCGAACCTCGCCGGTCAACAGTTGATCAAGGGCTGATCACGGGCCGGCCGAGAACGGTGCGCACAACGGGCGCCGTCGACCCACCAGGTTTTTGCCTGCCGGGGCACCATCATTCGCCTACGCGCGGTAAGTTTCTGGCCATGCCACGTGGACGTCACCGCCATTCACCACCTCTGCACAGGCTGTTGCCACCCTCGACCATCGCGGGCGCCTCGCTCGTATGCGCTGCGGGCGCCTGGCTGTTCACGGAGCCCGTGGTGCTCCGTGGGCTGGCCGGAGCCGCCGCGGCGGTGGCCGTCGTGGGTTCGGTCGTCATGCGCCGCTGGGACCGGCTGGCGGGCAAACGTGTCGCGGAGCTGACCCGGGCGCGCAAGGGCGACGAGTGGCGTTACGAGGAGCGGACGGCCGAGCTCGAATCCGACCTCGAGGAGTCGCGCGAGCTGCGCGTCAAGCTGGAGCACAAGCTGCGGGCCAAGCGCGCCGAACTGGCCGCGCTGCGCACGGAGCACGCGGCGCTGCTGCGGCGGTACGCGAACGCGGAGGCCGAGCGGGCCACCGCGTTGGAGGGGCGGCGGCTGCTCGCCATAGAGGCGGCGGCCCCGGCGCGGGCGTTGCCGCCCGCCGGCGGGCCTGGGGGAGCCGGCCTGGAGCACGTCTCCGCGGTTCCTGCTCCCAGGGCCTCCGTTGCTGTGCCTGCTGCACCCGCTGTGCCTGCTGCACCCGCCGTGCCTGCTGAACCCGCGTCCGACGAGTCCGCAGACACCCGAACTGAGCCCACCGAGAGCGTGGCCGCGGGTTCCGGCCCTGCGGTTTTGAACCCTGATCTCTTCCTGCGGGCCAACTCCGCGCTGGACCGCCTGGCGCGGGGCGGCGGGCCGGCGAACGCGGACCAGGCGCAGGCGCAGGCGGTCCCGGCTCAGCACGCAGCCGTGACGGAGGCCGCGACCGCGGCGGAGTCCGCCGCCGTGACGGAGTCGGCTGCCGATGGAGCGAGCGCCGCTTCCAGTGAAGGCGCTGCCGAGGAGGGCGAGTCACAGGGGAAGTCCGTGGCGGCCGTCGAGCACGCGCGCGCGGCCGCCACG
Organism: Streptomyces sp. NPDC002577; assembly: GCF_053594815.1. Classification (NCBI taxonomy): domain Bacteria; kingdom Bacillati; phylum Actinomycetota; class Actinomycetes; order Kitasatosporales; family Streptomycetaceae; genus Streptomyces; species Streptomyces sp. NPDC002577. The sequence continues at coordinate 216,377 of NZ_JBSFWK010000009.1, forward strand.
CCCCCGGGCCACTATCTGGTGCCGACGGCAGCGGCGGTCGTCCCGCCCGCGCCGGTGCGACGCCGAGAGGTCGAGGGAAGCTTCGACTTCTTCGGCACCGGCAAGAGCACGGCACCGGCCGCGCTTGAAGCCGTCCAGAACGAGGACCTGGCCGACGTCGTGGGCGAGGAGGTCCTGGCTCTCCACAAGGCGGAGGCCGAGGCCGAGCAGGCCGAGACCAAGTTCAGGCCGGCCGCCGACACCGGACGGGCCGTCGGTCAGGTCATCGACCTGACGGAGCACGACGAGACGGAACAGATCGACGTGGCGAACCTGAGGACGGCCCTGCAGGCCTGACGGCCGTCGGGGCCGGTGGCGGGCGGTCGGCGCGGGGCCGTGTCGGCCCCGCAGCGAGCAGCCCCCGGCGGCTCAGGCCATCCACCGGTCAGGACGGGCCTCTCGGCGGCCCGTCCGTGAGCGGTCCGCCTGGGCGTGGAGCAGGTCGGCCGCCTCGGCGGCGTCCCGGAGTCCGGCGGTGACCGTCTTGTTGGCGCCGGTGTCCACCTGCACGTCGGCCAGCGACCTGGCACGCCGCCAGGGCCCCTGAGTCAGCCGTACGCTCTGCACCTTCGCGTGCGGCACCAGGGACAGGCTGCGGCGCAGCAGACCGTGGCGCGAGGCGAACACCGCGTCCGTGACCGCGAGACCGTAACCGCGCCACCAGAACGGGGCGCACCAGCGTGCCCGGCCCGGCGGCCGGGACAGCGCGTCCGGCACCGTCACACCCGGCAGGATCCGCGCGATCACCGCCTCGGCCGCCTTCCTCGGAGCCACCGGTACCAGTACGGAGTTGGACGAACCGGCCACGTCCAGCTCGACGCGGACCCAGCCGCGCCGCCGCCACAGCAGAGGTTCGACGATGCGGACGGTCTGCACCCGTCCGGGCGGCACCGTCTCGTGCGTACGGTCCAGCAACCCGTGGTCGATACGGAGCCCGTCCGGGGACTCGGCGACCGTCCAGTCGTACTCGCCGATGAACCGGCCCGCGCTGTTGGTGCCGGCCGCGCCCAGCAGCGGCAGTGCCGTGGCCAGCACCGTCCACAGGTTGTGGGCGACCGTCCAGAGCAGCGCCGGTACGACGAGCGCGGCCGCCAGCATCGCCCAGGGCGCGCCCGTGAGCAGCACCGACACGGCGAGCATGCGCGGGGGCACGCGCATCAGCCGCTGTGCCGGAGCCTCGCCGACCTCCTGCGCGGTCTCGGGAGCGAACCCGGCGGCGCGGGCGAGGAGTTCGGCCCGGAGGGTGCGCGCCTCCTTCTCGCCGAGATAGGCGAGTTCGTCTTTCGCGTCCGTGCCTATGACGTCGAGCCTGAGCTTCGCGACGCCTGCGAGGCGGGCCAGCAGGGGCTGGGTGACGTCCACGGCCTGGAGCCGGTCGAGACGGATGTGGGCGGTACGGCGGAACAGCAGCCCGGTGCGGATGCGCAGTTCCGTGTCGGTGACGGCGAAGTGGGTGTACCACCAGGTCAGAAAGCCGTAGAGGGCGGCGACCGGGATCAGTACGGCCAGGCCGAGCAGCAGCGCGAACGTGGTCAGCTCGGTCAGCTGCCGCTGCGCCTGGTCCGGGTCGTGCACCGCCCACCCCGCGACGACGGCGATCGGCGCCCAGGCACGCCGCAGGGGCGTGACGGGATGCAACCGCCGCTCGACAATGCCCGCGCCCTCAGCTGTAGGCGTCCCGCCCGCGCCCCCCATGCCGTTCAAAGGCCCAACACCACTCGAAGGCTCCCCACCGCTCGAAGGCCCCTCGCCGTTCACAGCCCGGCCGATCTTGCTTCGCCGAGTTCCGTGAGGCGGTCGCGGAGGCGTTCGGCCTCCGTCGGGAGGAGGCCGGGGATGCGTGCATCGGAGGCCGCGGCGGCTGTGTGCAGCTGCACGCTTGCGAGGCCGAAGCGGCGTTCGACCGGGCCGGAGGTGACCTCGACCAGCTGCATCCTGCCGTACGGCACGATCGTTTCCTCGCGCCACATCACGCCCCGGCTGATGAGCAGGTCGTCCGCGCGCTCCGCGTACCGCCACGAGCGCCAGTTGCGTCCGAGCATCGACCAGGCCCACACCAGCAGTGCGAACGGCAGCAGCGCGAAGGCCGCCCAGCCGGGCCCGGCGAGCAGCCCCGGCACCAGACCTGCGGCCACCGTGATCGGCACCAGCCACACCACCAGCAGCAACCGCCGCATCCGCAGCAGACCCGGCGGCAGCCCCGTCCACTCGGGCTCCGACCCGGCCATCCCCGTCCCCGCGGCCTGCACGCCCCCGGCCCCGGCCTCGGCCCCGCTCCCCGCCCCACTCCCCGTCTCCATACAGCAAGCGTACGTACGAGAGACTGTTCCCATGACTCCTACGACGGAGACCACGATCGGCATCGGCGGCGCCGCCGAGAGCACCGACATGGTGCTCAACATCGGCCCCCAGCACCCCTCCACACACGGTGTGCTGCGGCTGCGGCTAGTCCTGGACGGCGAGCGGATCCGGCATGCGGAGCCGGTCATCGGCTATATGCACCGCGGTGCCGAGAAGCTGTTCGAGGCGCGTGACTACCGGCAGATCGTGATGCTGGCCAACCGCCACGACTGGCTCTCCGCGTTCTCGAACGAGCTCGGCGTCGTGCTCGCCGTCGAGCGCATGCTCGGCATGGAGGTCCCGGAGCGCGCGGTCTGGATGCGCACGCTGCTCGCAGAGCTGAACCGCGTCCTGAACCACCTGATGTTCCTCGGCTCGTACCCCCTCGAACTCGGCGGTATCACCCCCGTCTTCTACGCGTTCCGGGAGCGCGAGGAGCTGCAGGCCGTGATGGAGGAGATCTCCGGCGGCCGGATGCACTACATGTTCAACCGGGTCGGCGGCCTGAAGGAGGACCTGCCCGCCGGCTGGCTCGGCCGTGCCCGGCACGCGGTCGCCGACGTCCGCTCCCGCATGGACGTGTACGACCGGCTGGTCCTCGGCAACGAGATCTTCCGCGGCCGCACCCGCGGCGTCGGCGTCCTCACGCCGGAGACGGTCCATGCGTACGGCGTGAGCGGCCCCGTCGCCCGCGCGTCCGGCGTCGACTTCGACCTGCGCCGGGACGAGCCCTACCTCGCGTACGGCGAGCTCCAGGACACTCTGAAGGTCGTCCACCGCGAGGAGGGCGACTGCCTGGCCCGCTTCGAGTGCCTCCTCGAGCAGACGCACAACTCCCTCGACCTCGCCGACGCCTGCCTCGCCCGCATGGCCGAGCTGCCCCCCGGCCCGATCAACCAGCGCCTCCCGAAGGTCCTGAAGGCGCCCGAGGGGCACACGTACGCCTGGACCGAGAACCCACTCGGGATCAACGGCTACTACCTGGTCAGCAAGGGCGAGAAGACCCCTTACCGGCTGAAGCTCCGCTCCGCCTCGTACAACAACATCCAGGCGCTCACCGAGCTGCTGCCGGGCACGCTGGTCGCGGACATGGTGGCGATCCTGGGGTCGATGTTCTTCGTCGTCGGGGACATCGACAAGTAGCCCCCTGCCAGGTCGGTCCACTCGGGTCGGTCTACTCGTCGAAGTCCGGGAAGTCCGGGAAGTCCGGGAAGTCCGGTACGTCGAGCAGGCCCGCCGGCACGTCGACCGGCTGCAGGAGCCAGCCGAAGTCGCCGAGCCCGCCGGGCGCCGTGAGCTCGGCGGCCGCCCCCGCGTCCGCGAGGGCGCGCACGTACGCCGCCGGGTCGGACGAGGCCAGGGACAGCGGCGGCCTCGTCCCTGTCACGCCCAGCGCCCGCAGGGCCGCGCGCTGGGTGACGATCCGGGCACCCGGCAACGCGCACGCGTCCAGCGCGACGTGCGCCGTGATGTCGCAGGAGCCGTCCGGCACCGGCGTCGTCTCCCGGCCCTCGCGGAAACCGGTCAGCGTGCCGAAGGGCGGCCGCGCGCCCCGGACGTGTGCGTAGTCGACGGCCACGGCGAGCCCGCGGGCGAGCGTGCCGACGGCGGCGCCCCAGGCGTCGTCCCGGGGCCGACCGATCTCGGCGCGCAGGCCGGGTTCCGGCGGCAACGGCCACCACCGCGCGAGCCACTCCGCGTCGCGGCCGCCGACCGGGGCCCCGAGCTTCTCGGAGCCGTCCTCGCGTACGAGGACCAGCCGCGGCACACCGGCGGTGTCCGTCTCGGCGACGTCCAGCGGAACGTTGTCGAGCCACTCGTTGGCGAACAGGAGCCCCGTCACATCCGCGGGCGGCTCGGCCAGCCACTCGATCCGGTGGTCGAGCCCGGCCGGCCTGGGCACGGCCAGTTCGACCGCGTACGCGCGCGTGCGGGCCGCCACAACGGCGGGCAGCGCCGCGAGGACCCCCGCCACGAGCTCACCGCGGCCCGCACCCATGTCGACGAAGGCGAGCTCCGAGGGGTGCCCCAGCGCCTCGTCGACCCGGTACAGCAGCCCTGCCACCGCCTCGGCGAACAGCGGCGACGCATGCACTGACGTGCGGAAATGACCCGCGGGACCCTCCGGCCCGCGATAGAAACCGGTCGGCCCGTACAGCGCATCGGCTGTGGCATCCCGCCAGCCGCGCCCGTCCTCGTACTGCGCATCCGTCACGGCGTCAGGCTATGCGCAGGGGTCACGGCCACCTCCACCTTGGGGAGTACACGGCCGTTGTGCGGATCGAACCTCCGGTTGACTTCTGCACACTGCACGCTTCCCTACGCTGGGTGACGTGCAGCGCGTCTACGACTTCTTCCGCAGGCACCCGACATGGGTCGACGGCTTCTGGGCCGTCGTGCTCCTCGGGATCGCCTGCGTGCATTTCGTGAGCGCGCTGAGCTCTCCGCAGGAGGAGGACCCGCTCCTCGCGTCCGTGCCGATCGCGCTGCTGCTCTGCCTCGTCGTCGCCCTGCGCCGCCGAAGCCCTGAGAAGATGCTGCTGGTCGCCGCCGTTGCGGGCGCGGCCCAGCTGGTGCTCGGCGTCGAGGTGATGCCCGCCGACTTCGCGATGCTGGTGGCGATATACACCGTGGCCGCGACCGGCGAGCGCCGGGCGTCCCGCCTGGCGCTGGCCGGCGGCCTGTGCGCGGCGCCGCTGGCCCAGCTGCGCTGGCCGCAGGAGAACGTCAGCACCGCCGGGCAGGTGCTCGTCACGATCTTCCAGACCGTGCCGTTCGTGCTCGCCTGGGTGCTCGGCGACTCCTTCCGCACCCGTCGCGCCTATTTCGCCCAGCTCGAGGAGCGCGCCGCCCGCCTGGAGCGGGAACGCGAGGCCCAGGCCAAGGTCGCGGTCGCCGCCGAACGGGCCCGTATCGCCCGTGAACTGCACGACGTCGTCGCGCACAACGTGTCGGTCATGGTGGTCCAGGCGGACGGTGCCGCGTATGTCATGGACACCGCCCCTGACCAGGCCAGGAAGGCTCTGGAGACGATCTCCGGCACCGGCCGCCAGGCGCTCGCGGAGATGCGGCGGCTGCTCGGCGTGCTGCGGACCGGGGAGCACGAGGAGGGCGGGGAGTACGTTCCGCAGCCCGATGTCGAGCAGATCGACGATCTCATCGAGCAGGTGCGCACCGCCGGCCTGCCCGTCGACTTCAAGGTCGAGGGCACCCCGCGGCCCCTGCCCAGCGGTGTGGAGCTCACCGCGTACCGCATCGTGCAGGAGGCCCTCACCAACACGCGCAAGCACGGCGGCCCGAACGCCGGGGCGAGCGTGCGGCTCGTCTACTTCGACGACGGCCTCGGGCTGCTCGTCGAGGACGACGGCGACGGCGCCCCGCACGAGCTGTTCGAGGAAGGGGGCGCCGACGGGAAGGGGCACGGCCTCATCGGCATGCGCGAACGCATCGGCATGGTCGGCGGCACGCTGGACGCCGGGCCGCGACCCGGGGGAGGCTTCCGTATCAGCGCCCTGCTGCCGCTCAAGCCCGCCACCTGGCACGGCTGACCCGTTTCTCGTCTCACGTCCGCTCTCTCACGTCTTCTGCTCACGTCTTCGAGGTCCACGAAAGGACTCACCCCATGGCGCCGATCCGCGTGATGCTCGTCGACGACCAGGTGCTGCTGCGCACCGGATTCCGTATGGTGCTCGCCGCCCAGCCGGACATGGAGGTCGTCGCGGAGGCGGGCGACGGCGTCGAGGCGCTTCAGGTGCTGCGGTCGACCGCGGTCGACGTGGTGCTGATGGACGTACGCATGCCGAAGCTGGACGGCGTGGAGACCACCCGCCGTGTCTGTGCGGACGGGCAGCGGGAGGGCGCGCCGAAGGTGTTGATCCTCACCACCTTCGACCTCGACGAGTACGCCTTCTCGGCGCTGAAGGCGGGCGCTTCCGGATTCATGCTCAAGGACGTGCCGCCCGGGGAGCTGCTGTCCGCGATACGCGCCGTGCACAGCGGCGACGCCGTCGTCGCGCCGTCCACGACCCGGCGGCTGCTCGACCGCTTCGCCCCGATGCTGCCGACCGCCGGCAAGGAGCCGCGGCACAAGGAGCTGGAGCGGCTGACGGACCGCGAGCGCGAGGTGATGGTGCTGGTCGCGCAGGGTATGTCGAACGGCGAGATCGCGGCGCGGCTGGTCCTGTCGGAGGCGACGGTGAAGACGCACGTCGGCCGCATCCTCACCAAACTCGGGCTGCGCGACCGGGTGCAGGTGGTCGTCCTCGCGTACGAGACGGGGCTTGTCCGGGCCGGAGGAGGGGCCTGACTCGGTCCGTTCGGTGCGGCGACGGGTCAGCGGAGGATGCCCTCCAGGAAGTCGCTGCCCAGCCGGGCCACCACGGTCACGTCCAGCTGGTACAGGACGTAGCGGCCACGGCGCCGGGTGGTGATCAGGCCGGCCTTCTTCAGCACGGCCAGGTGACGGGAGACCTCCGGCGCGCTCAGACCGTTCGCAACGGCCAGCTCGCCCGTCGTGTACGGCGCGCGGGCGATGTTGCGGCACAGCCGCAGACGTAGGGGGTGGGAGAGGGCTTCGAGACGCAGCTTCAGGGTCTCGACCGAAGCGGGACCGGGCAGTTCGGGCGAGTTGACCGGGTAGTGGATGACGGGCCGCCAGCCGGGGGCGTGCAGCACCAGCAGATGGGGCCAGCCGAAGTGCGACGGCACGAAGGTGACCCCCGCGCCGACCGCCGGGTCCACGGCCGTCGTCCTGCCCAGCGTGAGCTTGTCGACCTCGATCCGGCGGGCGTCCTCGCTCAGACCGAGCGCGGGCGACACGGCGGCCAGCGCGCCGGAGAGGCCTTTGTGGCGCAGGATCTCGGTCTTGTGCCGGGCGTCGGCGGCCAGTTGGATGCCGACGCGCCGCCAGGTGTCGGCGAAGAACGCCTCGTCGCAGTCCTCCAGCAGACGCCGGATCCAGGCCCGCACGGCCGGCGGGTCCTTCAGCAGCCGCTCGGCGAAGTCCACCTGCCGGGGGCCCCGGGTGGCCGCCAGCTCCAGCGAGCGGGCCGCGCGACCGGCGTCCACGAGCGGTGACGGGCCACCCTCCTGATACGAGGCGCCGCAGGTGAACTCCAGGGCCGCCAGGACGAACCGCTCGTCGTCCAGCCGGTCCAGGATGTCCAGGTCCTCGGCGAGCGTCGCGCCCGGCCGACCAGGTCCGCCGGGCACGCCCGCGAACGGCATGAAGATGTCGGAGAACGTACTGCGCCACAGGAAGTCCGCATCGTGCAGCCGGTCGGCGAGGTCCGGCTTGAGCGAGGCGGCGGTGGCGGTCGCCCACCCGTGCAGCCCCGGGTGATGTCCCGGCTCGGCCAGGGCGTGCAGGGCCACGCCCAGCTCGGCCAGCGGAGACGGGTCGAAGACGATCCGCTCCGGGGGCAGGCCCGAGATGTCGATGCTCACGCTCATGGCCTCATGGTGCACCCCGCCGCTGACAGTGCGGCCTTCCATTGACGGCCGCCGTCAATCGACGCGACGGGGGCTGCCCGACGCGCGCACTCTCGGAGCACCGTCGAAGGCCCGGTTCCGTTCCCCCTCCAGTTCCCCTTCCGTTCCCGTTCCGAGAGGCGAGCCGCCATGAGTCTGACCCAGCAGTACCTGCTCGACACCTACCGTGCCCGGCAGCGCGGTGAGCCCGGCCCGCCCGCCCTCGGCAGCAAGGACTGGCAGGTCGTGCGCGAGCTGCGGGACTACCGCCGTTTCCGGGCCGTCGTCGCGGAGCGCCCGGCCCGCGGCCGGTTCCGCGCCGCGCTGGCCCGCCGACTGCATGTGCGGCGCCCCCGACCGAGGCCGGCGGCGCCTAGCCGCTGACCGGGCCGGGCAGCCGCTCGACGAAGTCCGCGACGGCCGCGCGGACGTCGTCGGCCGTCCACTCGAGACCGGACGCCGTCACCGTGACCTCGGTGAGCGACATTCCGGGCACACCGCCCTCGTGCCAGAAGATCCGGAACAGCGCCGTCTTCGTCTCCTCGGCCTGCCGCACCAGCGCGTCGTTCAGCGCTTCGGCGGCGTACGGCAGCCAGACCTGGAACTGGTGCGTGTGCGGCACCTCGGGGTGGACGCGCGCCCACGGAACCTCCGCATCCGCGAACCCCTCGCGCAGCGCCGCGGCGACCACGCGCGCGTGCGTCACGTACTCCGGCAGCCGCGGCAGCTCGTGCTCCAGTCCGACGAGGACGGACAGGGCGGTCGGGAACTGCTGGAAGAGCTGGCCGCCGTAGCGGTGGCGCCAGGCCTTGGCCTCGTCGATCAGCGACCGGGGGCCGGCCAGCACGGAACCCCCGAGACCGCCGAGCGACTTGTAGAGCGACACGTACACGCTGTCCGCGAGACCGGCTATCTCCTCCAGAGGGCGGCCGAAGTGGGTGGGGCACTCCCAAAGACGCGCCCCGTCGAAGTGCACGACCGCGTCCCGCTCCCGCGCCGCCTCGACGACGGCTTCCAGCTCCTCCCACGACGGCAGGACGAAACCGGCCTCCCTGAGCGGCAGTTCGAGCATCAGCGTCCCGAAGGGCTCATCGAAGTCCCGCACCTCGTCGGCGTTCGGCAGCCGCCGCTCGCTGGTCGGGTGGACGGTGCGCAGCCCGCTGAGCGTCTCGAGGGCGCCGCGCTCGTGCTGCACCGGGTGCGCGAGCGGGTGCAGGGCGACGACAGGGTTGCCCGTACGCCCCGCCCAGCAGCGCAGGGCCACCTGCTGCGCCATCGTCCCGGTCGGGAAGAACGCGCCGGCGTCCTTGCCGAGCAGAGCGGCGACGCGGCGCTCGACCTCCTCGACTAGGCCGTTCCCGTAGATGTCGGTCGCCTCGTCGAGGTCGTATACGGCAGGGGCCGCGTCCACCAGCTGATCGAGCTGTTCCCGGAGGGTGCCTTCCATCGCCGTACGGGCGAGAGTCCGCTCGGCGCCCCGCAGCGCGGCGAGCCGCCGCTTGCGCTCCTGCTCTTTCTCATCGCTCATCCACAGATCATGTCGCACGGCCATGGGGATGCACACAGCCTGTGGACAACCGGTCGGCAGGACCGGTGCGCGACGCAGGAAGAACCCCTCGAACCGATCGCGTTAGCATGACGAGAAATCGTCCGGTACCCCGAGCGGACTGGAACGGAAAGGCCGCCGTCGAGTGAACACACCTCAACCGCCCGATCCGAAGGACCGCCCCGCGCGGCTCTCCGTCGGGGTCGTGGGAGCAGGCCGGGTCGGACCCGCGCTGGCCGCGTCCCTCCAGCTCGCCGGGCACCGCCCGGTCGCCGTCTCCGGGGTTTCCGACGCATCGAGGCGCCGGGCCGACGCGATGCTGCCCGGCGTCCCGCTGGTGTCCCCGGCCGAGGTCCTGGAGCGCGCCGAGCTGGTCCTGCTGACCGTGCCCGACGACGCGCTGCCGGGCCTCGTCGAAGGCCTCGCCGAGACGGGCGCCGTCCGGCCGGGCCAGCTGATCGTGCACACCTCCGGGCGGTACGGCACCAAGGTGCTGGACCCCGCGCTGCGCGCCGGTGCGCTGCCCCTCGCCCTGCACCCCGCGATGACGTTCACCGGCACGCCCGTCGACGTGCAGCGGCTGGCCGGATGCTCCTTCGGCGTGACCGCGCCGGAGGAGCTGCGCCTGGCCGCCGAGGCGCTGGTCATCGAGATGGGCGGGGAGCCGGAGTGGATCGAGGAGGAGGCCCGCCCGCTGTACCACGCGGCGCTCGCCCTCGGTGCGAACCACCTGGTCACGCTGGTCGCCGAGGCCATGGAGCTGCTGCGCGCCGCGGGCGTCGGGGCCCCGGACCGCATGCTCGGGCCGCTGCTCGGCGCCGCCCTGGACAACGCGCTGCGCTCCGGTGACGCGGCGCTCACCGGCCCCGTCGCGCGTGGGGACGCCGGTACGGTCGCCGCGCACGTCGCCGAGCTGCGCAAGCACGCGCCGGGCACCGTCGCCGGGTATCTGGCCATGGCGCGGGCCACCGCCGATCGCGCGCTCGCCCACGGACTGCTCAAGCCCGAGCTCGCCGAGGACCTGCTCGGGGTACTTGCCAATGGGGCGGACATCGACGGCGCGGACGGAGAGGTGCGATGACCACGCTGCTGCACACCGCGAAGGAACTGCGCGCACGCGCGCGTGCCGGCCGCCGCACCGTCGTCATGACCATGGGCGCCCTGCACGAGGGGCACGCGACCCTGATCCGCGAGGCCCGGAAGCTGGCGGGCCGCGACGGCGAGGTCGTCGTCACGGTCTTCGTGAACCCGCTGCAGTTCGGCGCCGGAGAGGACCTCGACCGCTATCCGCGCACCCTGGATGCGGACGTGAAGGTCGCCGAACAGGCGGGCGCGGACGTGGTGTTCGCGCCGTCCGTGGACGAGGTCTACCCGGGCGGCGAGCCCCAGGTGCGTATCTCCGCGGGCCCCATGGGCGAGCGTCTGGAAGGTGCGTCGCGCCCCGGCCACTTCGACGGCATGCTGACCGTCGTCGGCAAGCTGCTCCACCTCACCGCACCGGACATGGCGCTCTACGGGCAGAAGGACGCCCAGCAGCTCGCCCTGATCCGCCGCATGGTGCGCGACCTCAACTTCGGCGTGGAGATCGTGGGCGTGCCGACCGTCCGCGAGGAGGACGGGCTCGCCCTGTCCAGCCGCAACCGCTACCTGTCGCCCGCCGAGCGGCGTACCGCGCTGGCCCTGTCCAAGGCCCTCTTCGCGGGCCAGGACCGGCATGCCGCGCAGGAGGCGCTCCGCGCGCGTGCCGCCCTCGCACCGTCCACGCACGCGCGTGCCGAGGCGCTCAGCGCGCTCGGCGAGTCCCGCGCCGCCGCGGACGCCCACGCCGTCGCGACCGCCGTGCCGGGCGGCCCCGCCGCCGTCCGCGCCGCCGCCCAGCTGATCCTCGACGAGGCGTCCCGTTTCGACCCGCCGCTCCACCTGGACTACCTGGCACTGATCGACCCGTCCGACTTCACGGAGGTCCCCGACGGCTTCACGGGCGACGCGGTCCTCGCGGTCGCCGCGAAGGTCGGCACGACCCGGTTGATCGACAACATCACCCTCACCTTCGGAGCCGCCTCGTGACCGGCACAGGAACGTCATCCACCGGGACAGGACCCGCGATAGCGCCTCCGGGCGGCACCGGCACGGGGCCGGCGACGCCGCCGGGCCACGCCACCGGGATACGGCTGCACGCGCCCGCCCCCGGCTGGTCCCTGGCCGCCGACGTCGTGGTCGTCGGCTCCGGCGTCGCCGGACTGACCACGGCGCTGCGCTGCGAGGCGGCGGGCCTGGAGACCGTCGTGGTCACCAAGGCCCGGCTGGACGACGGTTCCACGCGCTGGGCGCAGGGCGGCATCGCGGCCGCTCTCGGCGAGGGGGACACCCCCGAGCAGCACCTTGAGGACACGCTCGTCGCGGGCGCGGGTCTGTGCGACGAGGACGCCGTCCGCATCCTCGTCACCGAGGGCCCCGACGCGGTCCGCCGCCTGATCGACACCGGCGCCCACTTCGACACGTCCCCGGTGACCGGCGACATCGAGCTCACCCGCGAGGGCGGCCACCACCGCCGCCGTATCGCACACGCGGGCGGCGACGCGACCGGCGCCGAGATCTCCCGGACGCTCGTCGAGGCGGTACGCGCGCGTGGCGTGCGCACCGTCGAGAACGCGCTGGTCCTGGACCTGCTGACGGACGCCGATGGCCGCGCGGCCGGTGTCACGCTGCACGTCATGGGCGAGGGCCAGCACGACGGCGTCGGCGCGGTGCACGCGTCCGCCGTGGTGCTCGCGACCGGCGGCATGGGCCAGGTCTTCTCCGCGACCACCAATCCGTCCGTGTCGACGGGTGACGGCGTCGCGCTCGCGCTGCGCGCCGGAGCCGAGGCCAGCGACCTCGAGTTCGTCCAGTTCCACCCCACCGTGCTGTTCCTCGGCGCCGACGCGGAGGGCCAGCAGCCGCTGGTCTCCGAGGCGGTACGCGGCGAGGGCGCGCACCTCGTCGACGCGGACGGCGTGCGCTTCATGGCCGGACAGCACGAACTCGCGGAGCTCGCGCCCCGGGACATCGTCGCCAAGGGCATCATGCGCCGCATGCAGGAACTCGGCGCCGAGCACATGTACCTGGACGCCCGCCACTTCGGCGCCGAGATGTGGGAGCAGCGCTTCCCGACGATCCTCGCCGCGTGCCGCGCCCACGGCATCGACCCCGTCACCGAGCCCGTCCCGGTCGCCCCTGCCGCCCACTACGCCTCCGGCGGCGTCCGCACCGACGACCACGGCCGCACCACGGTGTCCGGCCTGTACGCGTGCGGCGAGGTCGCCTGCACCGGCGTCCACGGCGCCAACCGGCTCGCCTCGAACTCCCTCCTCGAGGGTCTGGTCTACGCGGAGCGCATTGCGGCCGACATCGCCGCGGCGGCCCGGGAGGACAACCTCCACGCGCGCGTGCCGTCCCCCGTGGACCATCCCGAGACGCCCGCGTACCCGCTGCTCGCGCCCGAGGCCCGGTTCGCGATCCAGCGGATCATGAGCGAGGGCGCCGGGGTCCTGCGCTCCGCGGAGTCCCTGGCGCGCGCCGCCGAGGAGCTGCAGCGGCTGCACTCCGACGCGAGGGACGCCCTCGCCGAGAACGGCAAGACCGCCGAGCCCGGCGTCGACACCTGGGAGGCCACCAACCTGTTGTGCGTCGCCCGCGTGCTCGTCGCGGCAGCCCGGCAGCGTGAGGAGACCCGCGGCTGCCACTGGCGCGAGGACCACGCCGACCGCAACGACGAGGTGTGGGACCGCCACATCGTCGTACGGCTGAACCCGGACCGGTCGCTCGACGTGCACACGACCGAGAGCGCTGCGTTCCCGCCCACGCGGGCCGGCTGGCCCCCAGCGCCGTCGACCGAGGGCTCCGCGGCCCCGTCCGGCGGCCTTCCCCAGACCCACACCCATCCCCAGTCCCGTCCCCAGGAGCAGTGACCGACGTGAGCACCCCCGACCTTCCCGTCTTCCCGAGCGGTGGCTGCGGCGACGGCTGCGGCTGCGGCGGCGAGGACGAGCACGACCCCATGGAGTGCGGTCTCGACCCCGCGCTCGCCCAGCTCCTGGCCGACGCCGGACTCGACCCGATCGAGATCGAGGACATCGCGCACATGGCCGTCGCGGAGGACCTCGCCGGCGGCGTGGACGTCACGTCCGTCGCGACCATCCCCGAGGACGCCGTCGCGACCGGCGACTTCACCGCCCGCGAGGCGGGCACCGTCGCCGGTCTGCGCGTCGCCGAGGCCGTCATCTCCGTCGTCTGCACCGACGAGTTCGAGGTGGAGCGACACGTGGAGGACGGCGACCGGGTCGCCGCCGGCCAGAAGCTGCTCAGCATCACGACCCGCACCCGTGACCTGCTGACCGCCGAGCGCAGCGCGCTCAACCTGCTGTGCCGCCTCTCCGGCATCGCGACGGCCACGCGCGCGTGGGCCGACGTTCTGGAGGGTACGAAGGCGAAGGTGCGCGACACCCGCAAGACCACGCCCGGCCTCAGGTCCCTGGAGAAGTACGCGGTGCGCTGCGGCGGCGGCGTCAACCACCGCATGTCGCTGTCCGACGCCGCGCTGGTCAAGGACAACCACGTGGTCGCGGCGGGCGGCGTTGCGCAGGCCTTCAAGGCTGTGCGCGAGGAGTTCCCCGGCCTGCCGGTCGAGGTCGAGGTGGACACCCTGCACCAGCTGCGCGAGGCCGTGGACGCGGGCGCCGACCTGATCCTGCTCGACAACTTCACGCCCGGCGAGACCGAGGAGGCTGTGTCCCTCGTGCACGGCCGTGCGTTCCTCGAGTCCTCCGGCCGCCTCACCGTGGAGAACGCCCGCGCGTACGCCGAGACGGGCGTCGACTACCTGGCGGTGGGCGGCCTCACGCACTCCTCGCCGATCCTCGACATCGGCCTGGACCTGCGGGAGGCCCCGGCCGCGGCGGAGGCGGAGTAGACGCACATGCTTCTCACCATCGACGTGGGCAACACCCACACCGTGCTGGGCCTCTTCGACGGCGACGACATCGTCGAGCACTGGCGGATCTCCACCGACGCCCGCCGCACCGCCGACGAGCTCGCCGTCCTGCTCAACGGCCTCATGGGCATGCACCCGCTCCTCGGCGAGGAACTGGGCGACGGCATCGACGGCATCGCGATCTGCTCGACCGTCCCGTCGGTCCTGCACGAGCTGCGCGAGGTCACCCGCCGGTACTACGGCGACGTCCCCGCCGTACTGGTCGAGCCGGGCATCAAGACCGGCGTGCCGATCCTCATGGACAACCCCAAGGAGGTCGGCGCGGACCGCATCATCAACGCGGTCGCCGCGGTCGAGCTCTACGGGGGCCCGGCGATCGTGGTCGACTTCGGCACGGCGACGACGTTCGACGCGGTCTCCGCGCGCGGGGAGTACACCGGCGGCGTCATCGCGCCCGGCATCGAGATCTCGGTCGAGGCCCTCGGCGTGCGCGGCGCGCAGCTCCGCAAGATCGAGATCGCCAGGCCGCGCAGCGTCATCGGCAAGAACACGGTCGAAGCGATGCAGTCGGGCATCATCTACGGGTTCGCGGGCCAGGTCGACGGCGTGGTGAACCGTATGGCGCGCGAACTGGCCTCCGATCCGGACGATGTCACGGTCATCGCGACCGGGGGGTTGGCGCCGATGGTTCTCGGCGAGGCCTCGTCCATCGACGAACACGAGCCGTGGCTGACGCTGATCGGGCTCCGCCTCGTGTACGAGCGGAACGTGTCCCGTACGTGACCCTTCCGGGGGCCCGGGGTTCCACGGCACCCGCCGTCGTGGGTTGTGCCCACCCTCCCCAGCTACCGCTGGGAGGTGCCCCCAGCGAAGCCACGCCCAAGAATGAGTGATAGCTGGCTTTTGTCTGATTAGCGCGTATCGTCGGCACATGCCCACGCCTTACGGATCCCGCGGTGGTATGGCGTTCGGCGCGGAGGAGCTGCGTGTGCTCCGACGTGCCCTCGCCCTCGCCCTTCACCCCAGCTCCGTGTCCGCCGAGGACGTCCAGGCCTGCCTGCGCCTCGCCGAGTCCGTCGACGAGGCGGTCCGCGAGGGCGACCGGCTCTGCGCCTTCCTGGTGGCGGACCTCGCTCGTTACCGGGCCGCGCTCCCGGGCAGCGCGATCGGCTATCTCGCGCTGCTGGAAGAGGCCCTGAGCAGCGGCTACCAACCGGGCCCGGACGACACCGCGGCCCTCCGCGCGCTGGGCGCCAACGGTAACCCCGTCGCCGCAGCCCTCCTGGACCGCTGCCCCGGCCACGTCGACCGTTCCGACTGCACTGACCAGGCCGCAGCCGAGGCCACAGAGGTCGGCGCCGCCGTACGCGCCGTACCCGGCGAAGATCGGCAGGCGGATCGCCGACCGGACTGGCGGACAGACCGGCCGGCGGCCGCCGCGGCGCAGCCCCCGCGCCCCTCCCTGGTCGCCACCTCCCGCATCCGCCTGCTCGCTCTCCCCGGCGGCCTCGCCGCCAAGGAGCCGGCCAAGCCGAAGCCCAAGCAGCCGCCGGTCGAGCGCCCGGCCCCGCAGCGGCCCGTGCCGACCCCGGCGGAGGTGTTCCCTCCCAAGCGCAAGCCCGCGCCACCGACCGCCCCACCGCAGAAGCTGGCCGCCGTATAGCTACCCTGGGGGCATGGAATACGTCTCCGCGCTCTTGCCCCCGGTCGTGATGGCCGTGTTCTTCACCGGTCTGGTGGTGACGATCGTGAAGTCCCAGGGCGGTGCCAACAAGTCCAAGGAGGACGCGGCCGTCGACGCCGCCATCGCGCGCGCCGAGGCGGCCCGCCCGGCCGGTGAGCCCCGCGACGCCTGAAACTCACCAGGTCCGCGACGCGTGACCCACCGCCCGACCCATCGGTGACCGACCGCGTCCCGAGACCCGAAGTGGCGTATGACTCGTAGCTTTTCGAGTCATACGCCCTTTTTGTTGTCGAAAAGGCACGTTTGGCGCGCCATTGGTGACTTCTCCCACTATTGTTCTGGTGTGCCTCGCCCATTGGGAGAACTCGAAGACGCGGTCATGACGCGGGTGTGGAAGTGGAACCGCCCGGTGACCGTTCGAGAAGTCCTGGAAGATCTCCAGCAGGAGCGGTCGATCGCCTACACCACCGTGATGACCGTTTTGGACAATCTCCATCAGAAGGGCTGGGTGCGCCGCGAGGCGGAAGGCCGTGCCTATAGATATGAGGCGGTCTCCACTCGCGCCGCGTACGCCGCCGCACTCATGAACGAAGCCTGGTCGCAGAGCGACAACGCGGCCGCCGCTCTCGTCGCCTTCTTCGGCATGATGTCGCCGGAACAGCGCGAAGCGCTGCGCGCGGCCATCCGCATCGTGCAAGGCCCCGAGATCGTGGAAGCCCGGGAGAGCCCCGGTTCAGCGGAGGGCGAGGCCGGGCGATAGCGTCCGCTCATGCCAGGAGAGTCACCAGAAGTCAGCGCTAAAGCCGTCACCGTACGCAGAGCGCGCACCTCGGATGTGCCGGCCGTACGCCGTCTCCTCGACTCGTACGTCCGTCAGCGGATCCTGCTCGACAAAGCGACTGTGACGCTTTACGAGGACATCCAGGAGTTCTGGGTCGCGGAACGCGACGACAACGCGGAGCTCGTCGGCTGCGGTGCCCTGCATGTGATGTGGGAAGACCTCGCGGAAGTCCGCACACTCGCGGTGAACCCTGTGGTCAGAGGCGCCGGGGTCGGACATCAGTTGCTGGGGAAGCTGCTGCAGACCGCCCGCTGGCTCGGTGTTCGCCGGGTTTTCTGCCTCACCTTCGAAGTCGAGTTCTTCGCGAAGCACGGCTTCGTCGAGATCGGTGAGACGCCGGTCGACACAGATGTCTACAGCGAGCTGCTGCGTTCCTATGACGAGGGCGTCGCGGAGTTCCTCGGTCTCGAACGAGTGAAACCGAACACCTTGGGCAACAGTCGGATGCTTCTGCATCTGTGATCATCAGGCGCTATTCCTAGCCGGACCCCCGTTCCTGGGTGCCCTATGTCCGAAACGCGTACGTTTCCAGGCGCCCTTGGGGAGCCTGGTCTCTGTCAGGGGTTTGTGTTTTTCCAGGAAAAGCGGTTTGCTTTCCGACGTACTGCAGCACTGCATATAACAGGGGCCGGCGAATCAGCGGCTGAAGCCGCAGGCCCCGGTCCTGAAGTTTCGATGAAAGGAAATCCGGTGGCACAGAAGGTTCAGGTCCTTCTTGTCGATGACCTCGACGGCGGCGAGGCGGACGAGACCGTGACGTTCGCGCTGGACGGCAAGACGTACGAGATCGACCTCACCACCGCCAATGCCGACAAGCTCCGCGGACTGCTGGAGCCCTTCGTCAAGGGCGGTCGTCGTACCGGAGGCCGCGGCGCCGGGGCCCGCGGCAAGGCACGCGCAGCAGCGTCCGGCGGCAGCCAGGACACCGCGCAGATCCGCGCCTGGGCGAAGGAGAACGGCTACGAGGTCAACGACCGCGGCCGTGTCCCCGCGACCATCCGCGAGGCCTACGAGAAGGCCAACGCCTGAGCGCTCAGACGCCGCAGCCGGGCCCGGTGGCACTCCGTCGCCGCCGCGTCCACGAGTCGTACGAGATCGAGAGCGGGGGCGCCCCCACCGCCCCCCAGCGAGGCCAGGGCCGGTAGCGCCGGTTCCGCATCGCATCCTGGCTCGGGGGGCCGCACCCATACGGCGGCCCCCGGCGAGCCCGTCCACCCCGGAGGCGCCGGCGCATCGATCCGCCCGCCCGCCCCGATCGCGGTGAGATCCCGGGCCAGAGCGCCCCACTCCAGCCAGTCGAGCAGCCCCGGCAGCTCCTCGGCGCTTCCCGCGGCCACCAGCAGCCGCATCACCGGCCCCTGCACAGCCACCGGGCACCGCGGCGCGAGCCGCCCCAGAACCGCGTGCCCCGCGTCGGCGGGCAGTTCCAGTACGTCGAAGAGCAGCCCCGTCAGCAGCTGCACCGGCGTCCCGTCGGCCGTCTCCCAGCCGAGCTCGCGCTCGTACCACCGCCGTACCGGATCGGCCGGTCGGCTCGGGTGGACCGGGCGCGACGGAGGGGGGACCGTAGGAACCATGCAAGGGCAACACCCGGCAGAGGCTCCGGGTTACGCAAGGTGGTGTGATCGATGCGCAGAGTATTCGTCAAGGGGGCGTGTGGACGCATGCGGGCGCGCAAGGTTGTTCGCCCGTAGCGGAGGGAACCGGCGCACGCCGCATGGAGTGTCAGTCGTTACGGGTAAGACATCCCTAGTGGGGAGGGGCGACACGCAAGGTTGGGGCGTCTCACGTTCGCCATCGGCGTACTGGCGGCGGGGGTAACTACCTGGCCTGCGGGAACATCGTCTCGCACCATCGGGTTGGAGCAGTTGTCGGCGTTCCGGGTTGGGAGGCCAAGGACGGGTGTCGGCAGTTGGAATGAGCGGTCCCCGCTTGCGGGACTAAGCTGCGGAAGGACAGGGAGGGGAGCGTCCCCTTACTGCCTGACCGCTCTGAGGAGCGATTAACGATGTTCGAGAGGTTCACCGACCGCGCGCGGCGGGTTGTCGTCCTGGCTCAGGAAGAAGCCCGGATGCTCAACCACAACTACATCGGCACCGAACACATCCTCCTGGGCCTGATCCACGAGGGTGAGGGTGTCGCCGCTAAGGCCCTGGAGAGCCTCGGGATTTCGCTCGAGGCGGTCCGCCAGCAGGTGGAGGAGATCATCGGCCAGGGCCAGCAGGCCCCGTCCGGGCACATCCCCTTCACCCCTCGTGCCAAGAAGGTCCTGGAGCTGTCGCTCCGCGAGGCCCTTCAGCTGGGCCACAACTACATCGGCACGGAGCACATCCTGCTCGGCCTGATCCGCGAGGGCGAGGGCGTCGCCGCCCAGGTCCTCGTCAAGCTGGGCGCAGACCTCAACCGGGTGCGGCAGCAGGTCATCCAGCTGCTCTCCGGCTACCAGGGCAAGGAGACCGCCGCTGCCGGCGGTCCTGCCGAGGGCACCCCCTCGACGTCCCTGGTGCTCGACCAGTTCGGCCGGAACCTCACCCAGGCCGCCCGCGAGTCCAAGCTCGACCCGGTCATCGGGCGCGAGAAGGAGATCGAGCGGGTCATGCAGGTGCTGTCCCGCCGTACCAAGAACAACCCCGTGCTCATCGGCGAGCCCGGCGTCGGCAAGACCGCCGTCGTCGAGGGCCTGGCGCAGGCCATCGTCAAGGGCGAGGTGCCCGAGACCCTCAAGGACAAGCACCTCTACACCCTCGACCTGGGCGCCCTGGTCGCCGGCTCCCGGTACCGCGGTGACTTCGAGGAGCGCCTGAAGAAGGTGCTCAAGGAGATCCGCACGCGCGGCGACATCATCCTGTTCATCGACGAGCTGCACACGCTGGTCGGTGCGGGTGCCGCCGAGGGCGCCATCGACGCCGCTTCGATCCTGAAGCCGATGCTGGCCCGCGGTGAGCTCCAGACGATCGGTGCGACCACGCTCGACGAGTACCGCAAGCACCTGGAGAAGGACGCCGCGCTCGAGCGCCGCTTCCAGCCCATCCAGGTCGCGGAGCCGTCGCTGCCGCACACCATCGAGATCCTCAAGGGCCTGCGCGACCGTTACGAGGCGCACCACCGCGTCTCCATCACGGACGAGGCCCTGGTCCAGGCCGCCACGCTGGCCGACCGGTACATCTCGGACCGCTTCCTGCCGGACAAGGCGATCGACCTGATCGACGAGGCCGGTTCCCGGATGCGTATCCGCCGGATGACCGCTCCGCCGGACCTCCGCGAGTTCGACGAGAAGATCGCGGCCGTGCGCCGGGACAAGGAGTCGGCGATCGACTCCCAGGACTTCGAGAAGGCGGCCTCTCTCCGCGACAAGGAGAAGCAGCTCCTCGCGGCGAAGACCAAGCGGGAGAAGGAGTGGAAGGCCGGCGACATGGACGTCGTCGCCGAGGTCGACGGCGAGCTGATCGCCGAGGTCCTCGCCACCGCCACCGGCATCCCGGTCTTCAAGCTGACCGAGGAGGAGTCCTCGCGTCTGCTGCGCATGGAGGACGAGCTCCACAAGCGGGTCATCGGCCAGAAGGACGCCATCAAGGCGCTCTCGCAGGCCATCCGGCGTACGCGTGCGGGTCTGAAGGACCCGAAGCGTCCCGGCGGCTCGTTCATCTTCGCCGGCCCCTCGGGTGTCGGTAAGACGGAGCTGTCGAAGACCCTCGCCGAGTTCCTCTTCGGTGACGAGGACGCGCTGATCTCCCTCGACATGTCGGAGTTCAGCGAGAAGCACACGGTGTCGCGTCTCTTCGGTTCGCCCCCCGGCTACGTGGGCTACGAAGAGGGCGGCCAGCTGACCGAGAAGGTGCGCCGCAAGCCGTTCTCCGTCGTCCTGTTCGACGAGGTGGAGAAGGCCCACCCGGACATCTTCAACAGCCTGCTGCAGATCCTGGAGGACGGTCGCCTGACCGACTCCCAGGGCCGGGTCGTGGACTTCAAGAACACGGTCATCATCATGACGACCAACCTCGGCACCCGGGACATCTCCAAGGGCTTCAACCTCGGCTTCGCCGCCACGGGTGACGTCAAGACCGGCTACGAGCGCATGAAGGCCAAGGTCAACGACGAGCTGAAGCAGCACTTCCGCCCGGAGTTCCTGAACCGTGTCGACGACACGGTGGTCTTCCACCAGCTCACCGAGGAAGACATCATCCAGATCGTCGATCTCATGATCGCCAAGGTGGACGAGCGCCTGAAGGACCGGGACATGGGCATCGAGCTCAGCCCGACCGCCAAGTCGCTCCTCGCGAAGAAGGGCTACGACCCCGTTCTGGGCGCCCGGCCGCTGCGCCGGACGATCCAGCGGGAGATCGAGGACATCCTCTCCGAGAAGATCCTCTTCGGCGACCTCCGCCCCGGCCACATCGTGGTCGTGGACACGGAGGGCGAGGGTGACGCGCGCACCTTCACCTTCCGCGGCGAGGAGAAGTCGGCCCTGCCGGACGTGCCGCCGATCGAGTCGGCGGCGGGCGGCGGCTCGGGCCCGAACCTCAGCAAGGAGGCGTGACGCGTCGCTCGCGCCGAGCTGAACGCAACGCCAGAAAGGGGCTGGCCCCGGAACTTCGGTTCCGGGGCCAGCCCCTTTTTCGGCTCTGTGGGGCTCCGCCCGAGGCTCTGTGGGGCTCCGCCCGAGGCTCTGTGGGGCTCCGCCCCGGTTTCTGTGGGGATCCCCGCCCGGGACTCTGAGGGCCGGCCCCATGTGGCCCGGGAATCGGCCCTTCGGTGGGGCCCGCCCTGGAATGCCGGACGGGCCGCGTATTCCGCTTACTCGCCTGCTCGGCGTCATGAGGACGAGACGGCGCAACCGCCGACAGCGATCGCCGACGTCGCGGGGTCGGTCGGGCGAATGCGAGTAGCCCCGGTCACATTTCCCGCGTAGCCGGGATCGTATTTCCGAGTAGTCCAGGTCACATTCAGCGAGTAGCCCAGGTCACATTTCCCGGGCATCGATCTCGCCCTTCAGTGACATGACGCACAGGCATTTTGTCCGGTACTAGGTTGAATAGTGGTCAATGGGGCGTGATGGGCCCGGATTCTCGGTAGGGGGTGGGCTTGGGGTGCGGATGACTCGGCGCGAAGAGGTGGGGCGATCCATGTTTCAGTACGGGGCGCCAGCTGTCACGTGCGGCTAAACCTCGCCCTGGATGGGGGTTTGTGTCCTGGTTTCAGGCGGTTCGAAGGCGTTCGTGACTCGTGTCAAGAGGTCCTGAATGTGACGTTTTCCTACGATCTTGACTAGTAGAAGGGGCTTTTGGGCGTAAGCGGGAGGACGGGTTACCAATGTGTTGTCCCGCCCGGCACATGGCTTTTACGTGTTGGGTTCGCTTTACGCCCGGAGGTCCCTGAATGTCTAAGTTCGCTACGTCCCGCGTTCCCGGCTCGTCCCTGCTTCGTACCCGTGCGGCCGTCGTCGCCGTCAGCCTGGGAGCGTCGGCGTTGCTCGGTGCCGGGGTCGCGGCCGCTGCGGACACCGGCGTGACCGCCACCGCGCTGTCCAAGACCACCGCCGCTTCCGTCGCCGCGCAGGCCGACGCCCAGGCCAAGAAGGCCGGCGGCTGGGTCCTCCCGGTCAAGCACTACTCGCTCTCCGCGAGCTTCGCCCAGGCTGGTGGCATGTGGGCGCACAAGCACTCCGGCCAGGACTTCGCGGTGCCGTCGGGCACCCCGGTGGCCGCTGCGTCGAGCGGCACCGTCGTCAAGGCCGGTTCGAACGGTGCCGGTGACGGTCCCGCGTACGGCAACGCCATCGTGATCAAGCACGGCAACGGCACGTACTCGCAGTACGCGCACCTGTCGAAGATCAACGTGCGGATAGGCCAGGCCGTGAAGGCGGGGCAGAACATCGCTCTGTCCGGCAACACCGGCAACTCCAGCGGCCCGCACCTGCACTTCGAGATCCGTACGACCCCGAACTACGGTTCCGCGGTCAACCCCGTCACCTTCCTGCGCGCACACGGCGTCGGCGTCTGACGGAGCTGACAGCCCGCGGCGGCGGTCAGCCGCCCGAGTGGGCCTGTGTCACCAGATCGATGGCGACCTCGAGGACAGCCTTGCGCTTCTCCTCGGGGTCGCCTTCGACGTCTTTGAGGGCGAACATGCCGGCGTGCATCGAGAACAGGGCGCTGACGCAGCGGACCTGGTCGGTCAGCGGGGCGTCGGGGTCCTTGATGATGTCGAGCAGGGTGAGCATGCGGTCCTTGAACATCTCGCCGATGCTCAGTTCGCGCACCGTCGCCTGGTTCTCCTGCATGAAGCGGAAGAGGGGGGCGACCCCGGTCAGCGCCTCGCTGTAGCGGCGCAGCACCTCCTGCTTGGTCTCCAGGGTGTGCGGCTGGGTCCTGCCCCACTCGATCAGCTCGTCCATGGGGCTCACCAGGTCCTGGAAGAGGCTGATCAGGATGTCTTCCTTGGTCTTGAAGTGGTAGTAGAGCGCCGCCTTCGTGACCTCCAGGTGCTCGGCGATCTCGCGCAACGAGGTCTTCTCATAGCCCTGTGCGGAGAAGAGCTCGAGTGCCACGTCCTGGATGCGCTGGCGGGTGTTCCCCCGGCGCTGCTGCCTGCTGCTGCCCATGCTGCTCATGGTGGCCGCTCCTCGTACTCCGCAAAACCGCTTGTCAAAAACTTACTTGACGCCCGGCTAGTTTCCGCTCTACTTTCCTCAGTGTAGTTAGCTAGCCGGGCGACAAGTAAGTGTGTAGTGCGGGTCGCCTCGCTTCCTTGACGTCCCAGGGGGAGTGCAGAGATGTCCCAGACCCAGCCACCGGTCGACGCCGTACCGGCCGGCCCCGCCGACGAGGCGCCCGAAGAGGGCAGGCAGCCGCGCAGCGTGCGCGTCGTGCTGCTCGCCCTCATGATCGCCATGCTGCTCGCGATGCTCGACAACATGATCATCGGCACCGCGATGCCCACCATCGTGGGCGAACTCGGCGGCCTCGAGCACCTCTCATGGGTCGTCACCGCCTATACGCTCGCGACCGCCGCCTCCACCCCCATCTGGGGCAAGCTCGGCGACATGTACGGACGGAAGGGCGTCTTCCTGACGTCCATCGTCATCTTCCTGATCGGCTCCGCACTGAGCGGCATGGCCCAGGACATGACGCAACTGATCGGTTTCCGCGCCATCCAGGGGCTGGGCGCCGGCGGGCTCATGGTCGGCGTGATGGCGGTCATCGGTGATCTGATTCCGCCCCGGGAGCGCGGCAAGTACCAGGGCATGATGGCCGGCGTGATGGCGCTCGCCATGATCGGCGGGCCGCTGGTCGGCGGCACGATCACCGACCACCTCGGCTGGCGCTGGTCCTTCTACATCAACCTGCCGCTCGGCGTGGTCGCCCTCGCCGCCATCGGCACGGTGCTGCACCTGCCGAAGAAGCGGACGCAGAGCCGGATCGACTACCTGGGTGCCGCCCTGCTCACCGTCGGCATCACCGCGATCGTGCTGGTCACCACCTGGGGCGGCACGCAGTACGCGTGGGGCTCTGCCATGATCATGGAGCTCATCGCCATCGGGGTCGCCTCGCTCGTCGGCTTCGTCTTCGTCCAGATGAAGGCCGCCGAACCGATCCTGCCGCTGCACATCTTCCGCAGCCGCAACTTCACGCTCATGTCCGTGATCGGTTTCGTCACCGGCTTCGTGATGTTCGGCGCGGTCCTCTTCCTGCCGCTGTACCAGCAGTCCGTACAGGGCGCGTCCGCCACCAACTCCGGTCTGCTCCTGCTGCCCATGCTGATGTCGATGATGGTCCTCTCGCTGGTCGCGGGACGGGTCACCACCAACAGCGGCAAGTACAAGATCTTCCCCGTGTCGGGGACCGTGCTGACGATCGCCGGGCTGTTCCTGCTGGCCCAGATGGACACCGGGACGACCCGTCTCACCTCGGGTCTGTACATGGCGGTGCTCGGCGCGGGCATGGGCTGCCTGATGCAGACCACCATGCTGGTCGCGCAGAACAGCGTCGAGATGAAGGACATGGGCGTCGCCTCCTCCTCGACCACCCTCTTCCGTACGCTCGGCTCCTCCTTCGGTGTCGCGATCATGGGTGCCCTGTTCAACAACCGGGTGCAGGACGTGATGGCCGAGCGCGCCGGGGCCCTCGGCAGCCAGATCACCGAGAAGTCCGCGCAGCTCGACGCGGCGAGCCTGGCCAAGCTGCCCGCGGCGGCCCGCGAGGCCTACCAACACGCGGTGTCGGCCGGCACGCACTCGGCGTTCCTGCTCGGCTCGGTCGTCGCCGTGGTCGCCCTGGTGGCGGCGGTGTTCGTCAAGGAGGTCCCGCTGCGCGGCGCGGGAGCGCAGAAGCCGGCCGGGGGTGCGGACGACGAGGCCGCGCAGCCCGGGAAGGCGGCGGCAGAGGCCGTGTGATCCGGTTCTGTTTTCCGGTTCTGTTTTCGGGGTTGATGGCCTCCGGCGCGCGCGGCGTGCCGGAGGCCATCGGCGTGTGGTGGGGGGCAGAGCTTGCGGCCGCCGGTCCGAGGCCGTTGACGGTGCCGCTGTCGGCGGGCGTCGTTGTCAGTGGGCCTTGCCGGCATCGCTGATGTGGGGAAACTACGAAAAGCTGAAGGCGCGCGGAGTGGAGTTCCTGCACGCAGCGCAGGGAGGGCGGCCTCGACTTCGACAAGGAATGGGCCTCCTGGACAAGGAATGGGCTTCCTAAAGGACGGGCCTCCTGGCGGGCCTTCACCGGTCGGGCCACGTCAGTCGTCCAGCATCGGGAAACTCCCGGTGCTGGTCGGCGCGTGCTCCGGCAGCCACAGCACCGCGACCGCGCCCTCCGCCGGTATGTGCTCGGGCCCCCCGGGAGGGCGTACGTTGCGGAAGGTCAGGCGTGCGCCGAGCACGCGCGCCTGGCCCGCCGCGATCGTCAGGCCGAGACCGTGGCCCTGCCCTGAGCGGTCCCGGCTTCCGGTGCGGAACCGGCTCGGGCCCTCGGCGAGGAGTTCCTCCGGGAAGCCGGGCCCGTGGTCGCGCACGCGGATCACCCGGCCCTCCACGGTGACCTCGATCGGCGGCTTGCCGTGCCGGGCGGCGTTGGCCAGCAGATTGCCGAGCACGCGCTCCAGGCGCCGCGGGTCGGTTGTGACCTCCGACTCGTGCACCACGCGCACCGCTATGTCCGCGTCCCGCACGGCAACGCGCCGGGCCACGAACTCGCCCAGCATGATGTCCTGCAACTCGGCCCGCTCCGACGCGCTGTCGAGCCGCGCCACCTCCAGCACGTCCTCGACGAGTGTGCGCATGGCCTGCGCCCGGTCGCGTACGAGTTCGGTCGGGCGGCCCGGCGGCAGCAGCTCGGCCGCCGTCAGCAGGCCCGTCACGGGTGTGCGCAGCTCATGGGCGATGTCGGCGGTCACCCGGCGCTCGGCCTCCAGGCGCTGCTTGAGCGCGTCCGCCATCGCGTCCACGGCCCGCGCGAGGTCGTCGGTCTCGTCGCGTACGACACCGCCGATGGCGTCGCGCACCCGTACGTCCGTCTGTCCCTGGGCGACCTCGCCCGCGGCTGCCGCGGCCTTGCGCAGCCGCCGCGAGATCTGGCCGCCGATGAGCACACCGAGCGCGCAGCCGCCGAAGACCACCGCGATCGAACCCACGATCAGCGCCTGGTCCAGGTCCTTCATCACCTCGGCGCTGCGGTCCGTGAAACGGGTGTGCAGCGACAGGACGCGGCCGTCGCTGAGCGGGACGGCGGCCCAGATGTCGGGTACGCCGTTGGACTGCGCCGACACATAGGTGGCCCGGCGCCCGGCCATGGCCTTCGCCCGCAGATCCTTCGGTATGGCCGGATCGTCGATCTTGAGGCCCATGAAATTCAGCCGGCCGGTCGTCTCGTACATGCGCTCGGCGACCTGGATGCGCTCGTCCTGTACGTCACGTGCGTTGTCGAGCATCGAGACCCGCGCCGCGTTGTGCACGACCAGACTCAGCGCGAGCGCCACCAACGCGCCGACCAGCGTGATCGCGACGCTGATCTTCCACCGCACCCCGGTACGCAGCCGCCTGCCCACGCGCGGCCGCCCACCGCTGAAGCCCCCCAGGTCCACGCCGTGCTCCTCAGGCCCTGAGCTTGTAGCCGAAGCCGCGGACCGTCTCGATCCGGTCCTGGCCGATCTTGGTACGCAGCCGCTGCACATGGACGTCGACGACGCGGGTGTCACCGCCCCAGCCGTAGTCCCACACGCGCTCCAGCAGCTTGTCGCGGGAGAGCACCGTGCCGGGCGAGGAGGAGAACTCGAGCAGCAGCCGCATCTCGGTCGGCGTCAGCCCCACCAGCGCGCCACCTCGCCGTACCTCCATGCCCTCCGTGTCGATCTCCAGATCGCCGAAGCTGAGCACGCCGCCGGCCGCCTGCCCCGCGCCGCCGGCACTCCCGGCACCCGAGGCCGCCCCGCTCGCGTGTCCGAAACGGCGCAGCACGGCGCGGATCCTGGCCATCAGCACGGCACCGTCGAACGGCTTGGTCACATAGTCGTCGGCGCCCGCTTCCAGCCCCAGGACGACGTCGATCGGGTCGGCACGCGCCGACAGCATGATCACCGGCACGGTGGACTCGTCACGGATGCGCCGGCACAGCGAGACGCCGTCCAGGCCCGGGACCATCACATCGAGCAGCGCGATGTCGGGCCGGTCGGCGCGGAACGCCTCGAGCCCCGACAGGCCGTCGGGCATGGCGGTGACCGCGAAGCCGTCGCGCTCCAGCGCCAGCTGGGTGGCCTCGCGGATGACGTCGTCGTCCTCGACGAACAGGACGTGGGTCTGCTCTGCCATCCGAATGTGCTGCCTTCTGTGTCAGTTCTCCGAGGCCGAGGGCGAGCCCCCGCCGACCGCGTTGCTGTAGTCGTTGTGCGTACGGGACTGCTCGACGAACCTGTTCGCGGACCAGTGGTAGGTGATCACGTTCTCGCTGGACGGGTACTCCACCGGATCGCCCTTCTCGTACACCTGCATGGTCACGACGAGGTCGCCCCGGTCGATCTCCCCGTAGACCGGCGGCTCCTCGACCCGGAAGACATTCTGATACCTCCGGCCGGCCGCCCGGTACACATAAGTGCCGACGCCGACCGCATCACCGCAGGTCATGACATTGACGACGATGTCGTTCGAGGAACCGCCGGTCAGCTTGCCATAGGACACGTCGACCGGGTACTCGTCGGCGACGCACGGCTTCAGATCCCGCTTGACCTCGGCACTCACCTTCGGGTCGTTCTTGACCAGGGCGACCGCGTCGACGCGCTCGACCGTGGGCGCGGAGGGTGAGGAGGGGGCGGGCTGGGCGACCGAGGCGCCCCGTGCCGGGCCCTCGTCGCGGGCGCCGGTGCCGCCGGCGCCGCACCCGGCGAGGCAAAGACCGAGGGCGGTGAGCGCGGCCGTCGCCGCGCCCCCCGCCGTCAGGGCTCTCTTTCCGGTGCGGCCGTCGCCGCGTCCGGCGGCGGAAGCGTGGCCTCGTACGACCCGCGTCCGTCGTGTCGCCCGTATCCGTCGTATGAGCCGTATGCCTCGTATCCGAGCGCCTAGGCGGCCGCGCAACGCTCCCGCTCCTCACGTTCGAGCGCGCGCGCATCGACGTCGCGGCTCTCCAACTCCTGACGGAGCCGGGCGAGCGCCCGGTGCAGCGTGCTCTTGACCGTGCCGGCCGACATGCCGAGGGCGGCGGCCGTCTCCTCCGTGGACATCTGTTCCCAGTGTCGCAGCACGACGACGCTGCGCTGCTTGGGTGCCAGCACCTTCATGGCGTCCATCAGCAGGGCGCGGTCGGCGTGCTGCTCGGTGGAGTCCTCGATCCTCGCGTCGGGCAGCTGCTCGGTGGGCACCTCCTCCAGCTTCCGGGCCCGCCACCACTCCGTGCGCGTGTTGATCATGACGCGGCGCAGATACGCGTCCGCCAGCCGCTTGTCGGCTATATCCGCCCAGTGGCCGTACGTCCGCACGAGCGCGGTCTGCAGCAGGTCCTGCGCCTCGACCGGGTCGGGGACCAGGCGCCTGGCGCTGCGCAGCAGGGCGTCCTGCCTGCTGCGTACGTACTCCTCGAATTCGAGCACCTCGCCATGCGCCATCGCCAACCGCCTCCGTTTTCCGACCCCGTGTTCGCGCTGGTGCGCGCCGCTGTGCGGTACGGCATGAAGCTACGGATCGGTTGTCACGAGGCTGTCCGAGGCAGCCTGCGGCGGACGCACGGCTGTCCGGCGGTTGTGTAACAGAGCCGGACGCGCGTAACGGGTCCTGAAAGGGCGTTCGGTCAGGCGAGCGGAAGGCGGTACAGGCCGCCCTGGAGAGGTTCGACGAGCCCGTCGGCGACGAGTCCGTCCAGGGCCCGGGCGCGCTGCACGGGCTCGTCCCACACGCGGTCGAGTACCGCCTGCGGAACGGGCGCGACGGCCTCCCGCAGCACTGCCAGCAGCCGGCCGCGCACCTGGCGGTCGGTCCCCGCGTACGTCTGGCCGCGACGCGGCGGCCCCTCGTGCGCCGGCTTCCCGGCCAGCCGCCACGCGCACTGCGCGGCGATGGGGCAGCGGACACAGCTCTCGTTCTTGGCCGTGCAGATCAGCGCCCCCAGCTCCATGGACGCGGCGGCCCAGCGCGATGCCGTGCTCTCGTCCTCGGGGAGCAGCTCGCGGGCGAGCTTGCGCTCGGCCGCGGTGGTGGCGTTCGGCGGGTACTGCGTGCCGGTGACGGCGCGCGCGAGGACCCTCCGCACGTTCGTGTCGAGTACGGCGTGCCGCTGTCCGTAGGCGAAGGACGCCACGGCGGCGGCGGTGTACTCGCCGATGCCGGGGAGCGCGAGCAGCTGCGAGTGCTGCGTCGGCACGTCGCCGCCGTGCCGCTCCGTTATGGCGACTGCGGCACCGTGCAGCCGCAGCGCGCGCCGCGGATAACCGAGCCTGCCCCAGGCGCGGACGGCTTCTCCGGGCGCCTCCTCGGACAGGTCGGCGGGGCGCGGCCAGCGGGCCATCCACTGCTCGTACACGGGCAGTACACGGTTGACCGGAGTCTGCTGCAGCATGAACTCGCTGACCATCACGCCCCAGGGGCCCGCCTCGGGCCGGCGCCACGGCAGGTCGCGCGCGTTCTCCTCGAACCATGCGATGACGGGCGTGTGCAGGGCGGCACCTTCCGGGCTGCCCGGGGTAGCCCCCGGGGTGCCGGATTCGGTGCGGCAGGACGGCATGGGAGCCGTGGACGGGGTTGCTTGCATGGTTTTCGTGGGAGCAGTCATGGCACGCACGATCCTGCCACGGTGCCGCACGCCGAGCGGGCATCCGCGGCCATGCCGGGGCAGAAGGCCAGGTGAGAGGCGGGAGTGACACGCCGGAGGAGGCAGTTCCGGTCGTGCCGGGGACGGTTCGGGGCCCGGTACGGACCGTCTCCGGGCGATCGGCGGAGCGCGCCGCGGGGGCCGCTGCACGGGTGTGCGGCCGTGGGTGTGCGGTTCCCAGGACGGGCGCCCGGCAGCGGCCGGTGTCCCGGGGGGGCGGACCCGGGTCCGGCGAACCACCGGACCGGTCCCGGGGAGGACGGCCCCGCACCACCCCGGTCATACGCGTCATCGGCTGCCGGCCGATGCGTACCACCACCGCTGACTCGACCAACTCGCCTGTCCCCAGGCTGCGGTGGTCCAAGCACCGGAGCCGATGTCGTTCATGACCGTGGACATACGCAATGAGCCCGCACATCACGCGATGCGACGGTTCAGTCTCGTATGTGACGAAAGGCAGGGACCTGGAGCGGGGACAGGATGTGTACGGGGTGCGCGGCCAGGATGATGATCCGCAAAAGTTGGGACGCCGGGCGGCGGGTGGGGCAGGATAACCCGCTGATCTCTCGTACAGTTTGCGCCGTGGGATCTCTGCGCAATCCGGTCGGGCCGCTTCCCTCCACCATCTACTGGCGACGGAGGGCCGTTCTGCTGTCCGTGGTCGCCCTGCTGGCACTGCTCGTCGTATGGGCCGTCAATTCCGGCGGCGGAGGCGGCAGTGGCAACACCGCCGGCGGCGCCGACGGCAAGAACCCCGCGCCGTCGATCACGCCGGGCCCCTCCGGCTCCGGGCCTGCGATCAGCGAACACCCGGGCGGACGCGACGAGTCGAGCGGCAGCGGTGACGGCTCCGGGGAGAGCGAGGGCTCCGGCGATACGGGCGGCTCCGGCGGTTCGGACGGGACCGGCTCCACGGACTCCTCGGAGGGCGCCACGGGCGGGGGCGGCTCGGGCGACCGGGTTCCGGCCGGATCCAGCCTGCCCAACTGCACTGCCGCTGCGGTCACGTTGACGGTGCGCAGTGTCCACAACACGTACGAGTCCGGTGAGAAGCCGGAGTTCGAGCTGATCGCGCAGAACACGTCGGGGACGGCCTGCAA
This sequence comes from Streptomyces sp. NPDC002577, assembly GCF_053594815.1. Classification (NCBI taxonomy): domain Bacteria; kingdom Bacillati; phylum Actinomycetota; class Actinomycetes; order Kitasatosporales; family Streptomycetaceae; genus Streptomyces; species Streptomyces sp. NPDC002577. Next base: position 247,645 of record NZ_JBSFWK010000009.1, read on the forward strand.
GGTGGACCTCGGGCCGAAGGAAGCCGTACTGACGATCACGCTGACCGGAAGCGCCGACGCCTTCTGGACGTCGTCGGACTGCCCGAAGGGCACCGGGAGTCTGTTGCTGCGGGTGCCGGCGGACGGGCGCGTCACGCAGACCGTGGTGTGGGACCGGCATGCGAGTGCGGCTCAGTGTGCGACGCCGGCCGCCGGTTCGGCAAAAGCCGGTACGTACCTTGTCGAGGCGAAGGCTCCGGGCCTTGCGAAGGCCCAGACGTCCTTCGTCCTCAAGAACGACTGACGTCCCCGTACCGGGGCGGAGCTACGGTTTACGGCACCGCCGTCGTGGTGCTGTTGGAACGGGCCACCGGCCGGAACCCGCGAGCGTGCCGAAGGGGACGATGGGGGTCCCCCCGCTCGAGCGAAGCCGAGAGTGGGGGAGGGGTGTGCGCCCGCAGCGGCCGGCGCAAACGTACGGCTCGCTCCAACAACGACGGCTCAGTGCCAGACCGAGGACGTACACCCCGGCGCGGCCCCGACGCACCCACCGGCAGCTGGCGAACCACCCACCGCCCGGAAGTCGCCCACGTTCCGACCACCCACCGACAGGTGGCGCACCGCACCCGACAACGACGGCGCCCAAGACCCGCGGCCCGCCGGAGGCTAGACGTAGCGCTCGAGGATCGAAGACTCCGCCAGCCGCGAAAGCCCCTCCCGGACGCTCCGCGCCCGGGCCTCCCCGACGCCGTCCACCGTCTGCAGATCGTCGACGCTCGCGGCGAGCAGCTTCTGCAGACCGCCGAAGTGCTCCACGAGGCGGTCGATGATGGCCCCCGGCAGCCGCGGCACCTTCGCCAGCAGCCGGAACCCGCGCGGCGAGACGGCCGAGTCCAGCGTCTCCGGCGACCCCGTGTAACCCAACGCCCGCGCCACCACGGGAAGTTCCAGCAGCTCGGTCTGCGAGAGCGCGCCCAGCTCGGACAGCGCCTCCTCGACCGTACGGGACCGCTTCGCGGTCGGCTCCGGCACATAGTCCCGGACGACGAGCTCCCGCTCGGGCTCGACGCCCGCGATCAACTCCTCGAGCTGGAGCGCGAGGAGCCGCCCGTCGGTGCCGAGCTCCACCACGTACTCGGCGATCTCGGTGGCGATGCGCCGCACCATCTCCAGGCGCTGCGACACGGCCGAGACGTCCCGGACGGTCACCAGGTCCTCGATCTCGAGCGCGGACAGCGTGCCCGCGACCTCGTCGAGCCGCAGCTTGTACCGCTCGAGGGTGGCCAGGGCCTGGTTGGCCCGGGAGAGGATCGCGGCCGAGTCCTCCAGAACCCGCCGCTGCCCGTCCACGTACAGCGCGATGAGCCGCATGGACTGGGACACCGACACGACCGGGAAGCCGACCTGCTTGCTCACCCGGTCCGCGGTGCGGTGCCGCGTGCCGGTCTCCTCGGTCGGGATCGTCGGGTCCGGCACGAGCTGGACGCCGGCGCGGAGGATCTTGGTGAGGTCCTTGTCGAGGACGATGCCGCCGTCGAGCTTGCACAGCTCGCGCAGCCGCGTCGCCGTGAACTCGACATCCAGGACGAATCCGCCCGTGCACATGGCTTCGACGGTCTTGTCGGTGCCGAGAACGATCAGCCCTCCCGTGTTGCCGCGGAGGACGCGCTCGAGGCCGTCGCGCAATGCCGTACCGGGCGCGACAGCGCTCAGAGAGGCGCGCATGAGCCCATCGGCACCGGAGCTCCCACCGGACTTGCCGGGAGCTGCTGCCCGGTCGTTGGCTGCCACTGCACTCCTCCGGTCGCAGGTTCTGGGGCGCCCTCGGTTCGTACGGATGGGCGAGACCGGGGCAAAGTCTACCGGCGGTCCTCCTCCTCCCGTGGGGCCTCTCGCCGACGCGACCGCGGCAGCACCCGCAGAGCGTCCCCTATGTCGGCGACTTCCAGGACCTTCATACCGGGCGGGACCTTGCCCGGATCCGTCGGCACGAGGGCGTGTGTGAAGCCGAGGCGGTGGGCCTCCGCGAGCCTGCGCTGGACCCCCGTGACCCGTCTGACCTCGCCCGCGAGGCCCACCTCGCCGATCGCGACGAGGTTCTTCGGCAGCGGGGTGTCGCTCGCGGCGCTGGCGAGCGCGAGCGCGACGGCCAGGTCCGCGGCGGGCTCGGAGAGCTTCACGCCGCCGACCGTCGCGGAGTAGATGTCGCGCTTGCCGAGCGCGGTGATGCGGCCGCGCTGCTCGAGGACGGCCAGCATCATCGAGACGCGCGATGTCTCCAGGCCGGAGGTGGTGCGCCGGGGCGAGGGGATCTGCGAGTCGACCGTGAGGGCCTGCACCTCCGCCACCAGCGGGCGCCGGCCCTCCAGCGTCACGGTGAGGCAGGTGCCCGGAACCGGCTCGGCACGGCGGGTGAGGAAGAGGCCGCTGGGGTCGGCGAGGCCCGTGATGCCCTCGTCGTGCAGCTCGAAGCAGCCGACCTCGTCCGTCGTCCCGTACCGGTTCTTGACGCCGCGGACCAGCCGCAGGCGCGCGTGCCGGTCGCCCTCGAAGTGCAGCACGACGTCCACGAGATGCTCGAGGAGCCGCGGGCCCGCGATCGCGCCGTCCTTGGTGACATGGCCCACCAGAAGCGTCGCCATGCCGCGCTCCTTGGAGGCACGGATGAGGGCCCCGGCCACCTCCCGGACCTGGGCCATGCCGCCGGGCGCCCCGTCGATCTCCGGCGAGGCCACGGTCTGTACGGAGTCGAGGATCAGCAGTGACGGCTTGACCGCGTCCAGATGACCGAGGATGGCCGCGAGATCCGTCTCCGCGGCCAGATACAGATGGTCGTCGATCGCCTTGATGCGGTCCGCGCGCAACCGCACCTGGCTCGCGGACTCCTCGCCCGTGACATACAGCGTGCGGTGCTCGTCGCTGGCCGACTTGGCCGCCACGTCCAGCAGGAGCGTCGACTTGCCGACGCCCGGCTCGCCCGCGACGAGGACCACGGCGCCGGGGACCAGCCCGCCGCCGAGCACGCGGTCCAGCTCGGGCACGCCGGTCGAGCGGGCGGTGGCCTGGCGGCCGTCGACCTGGCCGATCGGCACGGCCGTGGTGGTGACGCGGCCGGGCGCCGTCGTACGGACCGCGGGCGCGCCGTACTCCTCGACCGTGCCCCATGCCTGGCACTCGGGGCAGCGGCCGAGCCACTTGGCCGTCTGCCAGCCGCACTCGGTGCAGCGGTAGGACGGCCGGTCCTTGGCGGTTTTCGTACGGGCAGCCATGGACGAAACCGTAGCGGGAGGCACCGACAGTCCCGGTCCCCGGTCGGAATTGTCGGTGGGGCGCTCGGTCCGCGCTCGAGCCCGACGGGCCCCCTGTAACGCCCAGACCCCGGAATGACGGGTTCCTGTCCCCTTTTGAGGGATCTGTTCACCCGTAAGGATTAAATGTCCGCGACGGTGAGGAGGGCCCCACCACCACCGGCCTACGGTCGCACGGGTGACGAGCAGTAGGCCGCAGCCCTCCCCGCAGACCCCCGGAGCCCGCCGGTCGCATCGCGACGCGCGGCACCGCGGGGCCGCGCACCGCACCCAGGCCCAGCGGCCGCCCGCGCGCTACGAGCCCTATCTGGACGGCCTGTTCACGTACTGCCTGTCCGTGCTGTGCGACCACGACGCGGCGACCGCCGCCCTCGGAGAAGCCCTCGCGTGTGCCGAGCGCCGCGGCTCGCGCAGGCCGGACGCCGACGGCGAACGCAAGGCCTGGCTGTACGCGCTCGCACGCTGGTCGTGTCTGCGCGAACTCGCCGAGGCCAAGCGGAAGAGGCAGAGCTCGCGCGGCGCCGGCCGGCGCGCCGACCGGGCGACGGCCGCCTCGGGCTCCGCGGAGACCGCCCGGACCTCCGGCCGTACCGTCTCCGCGGAGACGGAGCAGGAGCGCCGGCGGGAGCTCGCACTGCTCGCCTGGCCGGAGGCCGCCGGGACGACGCCCGAGCAGCGCGAGGCGCTCGAACTCGCCGTACGCCATCAGCTCGCCGCCAAGGAGGTCGCCGCGGTCCTCGGCATGGACCTCGCCTCGGCCCGGGAGCTCCTGGCCACAGCGGCCTGCGAGGTGGAGCGCACCCGTACCGCGCTCGCCGTCGTGGAGACCGGCACCTGCCCCGCCGTCGCCCGCCTCACCGGCGACAACCAGCTGTTGCTCGGCGCGGCCCTGCGTACCGAGCTCGTCCGGCACGTCGACGACTGCCCGCGCTGCCGCCGCACCGCCGAGCGTGCGGGCACCGCCTGGCCCGGCACCGGCGTCACCACCGTGTCGCTGCCCGTGGTCGAGGCCCCGCGCCCGGCCCTGCACACCGCGATGACGCAGGCCCCGCGCGCGCGGGACCGCGCCCCGCGCTTCGACCGGCGTGGTTTCCCGACGGACCCCCGTGACCGTGCCGCCCGCCGCGGACGGCTACGCGCGCGTGCCGTCGCGACAACCGTCGTGGCAACGGTCGTCGCGGCCCCCGTGCTCGCCCTCTGGGCCGCCTACCGCAGCGCGCCTCTCACCGGCGAGGGCCAGGACGGCCGCTCCGTCTCCGTCAGCGAGGCCGACGGCCCCGGCGGTCTCGGCGGCGACCATGCGGGCGGCTACGAGAACGCCGGCAACGCCAGCGCCGAGCCCGACGCGCGGTTCACCGCGGGCAGCCGTACGCCCGATGTGTCCGTGGAGGTGATCAGCCCGGGAGCGCCGCCGTCCCGCAGTGCGGTGGGCCCCGGCAGGCTCACGGTCGAGGCGCAGCCGAGCAGCGGCCACACGACACTGATCACGCTGCGGGCGTCCGGGGGCGCACCGGTGCACTGGTCGGCGCACGCGGACGCCCCGTGGCTCTACCTCAGTCAGTCCTCGGGAACGCTCGCGCCGGGCGAGTCGATCACCATCGAGGTGTACGTCGATCACCATCGCGAGCCCCCCGGGCACTGGCGCGCGCAGATCGTGATCGATCCGTCGGGTGCGGTGATCGGGCTCGAGGGCTATGGAGAATCGTCTCCGCCGTCCTCCGGCCCCCCGCCGTCGTCGCCCGGATCCCCGCCGCCGTCCGACCCGGCCACGCCGAGCGACCCGCCCTCGTCGGATCCGCCGCCGTCCTCGGATCCGCCGCCGTCGTCGGATCCGCCCCCGTCCAGTGACGATCCGGCCCCGGACGACCCGTCGCCCTCCGACCCGAGCCCCAGCGACACCGCCGCCCCCACCGACTCGCCCGCCCCGTCCGACCCCGGGGACTCGTCCCCGCCACCGAGTGACGGGGGAGAGGGGAGCCCAAGCGAAGGGTCATAAGGGGCAGAAGGGGTATGGAGCCCGCCCGGGCAGCCCTCCGCGGCACGGTCAGGTCGTCGGATCGGCGGGGTGCGGCGCCACCAGCGGCAGTTCGGACGCCAGCCGGGCCTCGCACAGCTCGACCAGCCGGTCGTATCCCGCCTTGCCCATGAGCTCGGTGAGCTCCGGCCGGTACGAGACGTACACCGGCTCGCCCGCGCCGTGTGCCGAGGTCGCCGACGTGCACCACCAGTGCAGATCGTGGCCGCCCGGACCCCAGCCCCGGCGGTCGTACTCGCCGATCGACACCTGCAGGACGCGGGTGTCGTCGGGCCGGTCGATCCACTCGTACGTCCGGCGGATCGGCAGCTGCCAGCAGACGTCCGGCTTGGTCTCCAGCGGTTCGCGGCCCTCGCGCAGCGCCAGGATGTGCAGCGAGCAGCCCGCGCCGCCCGCGAATCCGGTCCGGTTCTGGAAGATGCAGGAGCCCTCGAACCGGCGGGTCTGGCGCTCGCCGTCCTCGTCCTCCTGGACCCAGCCCGTCTCCACGCCCACGTCGTGGTGCTGCCAGATCTCGGGTGTGAGCCTCGCCACATGTTCGGCGACGCGCTTCTCGTCGTCCTCCTCCGAGAAGTGCGCGCCCAGCGTGCAGCACCCGTCGTCCGCGCGGCCTGCCTGGATGCCCTGGCAGCCGCTTCCGAAGATGCAGTTCCAACGGGAGGTCAGCCATGTCAGATCGCAGCGGAATACCTGCTCGTCGTCCGCCGGATCAGGGAATTCGACCCATGCGCGGGCGAAGTCCAGGCCCTTCTCGTCGGGGACCGGCTGCTGCCCCCGCCCCGGCCCGTCCGACCGCTTCGACTGCTTCGGCGGTTTCGACCGCTTCTCCTCCGGCTGCTCCTGCTCCGGCGCCGTCGCCTTCGAGGACACCGTGGCAGAGCTGGCGGATTTGTCGGTCTTCGCCTTTTTCGTCTTTGGCACGCCTCCAGGGTATGCGGGCGGAAGCCCGCCCAGGGAGTTCCGCCCGGCCCACGCGCAGTAGCGTTCCGTATATGAGACTCGGTGTCCTCGACGTGGGTTCGAACACGGTGCATCTGCTGGTGGTGGATGCGCATCCGGGCGCGCGCCCGCTGCCCGCGCACTCGCACAAGGCGGAGCTGCGCCTTGCCCAACTCCTCGACGGCGACGGAGCCATCGGCCCCGACGGTGTCGGCAAACTGATCGGCGTCGTCCACGAAGCGCTGCAGGCCGCCGAGGACAAGGGCGTCGAGGACCTGCTGCCGTTCGCGACCTCCGCGGTCCGCGAGGCCAGCAACGCCGACGAGGTGCTGGCCCGGGTCAAGGACGAGACCGGTGTCGAACTGCAGGTCCTGAGCGGTGAGGAGGAGGCCCGTCTCACCTTCCTCGCGGCCCGCCGCTGGTTCGGCTGGTCGGCCGGGAAGCTGCTGGTGCTGGACATCGGCGGCGGCTCGCTCGAGATCGCGTACGGCATGGACGAGGAGCCGGATGCCGCCGTCTCGCTGCCGCTGGGCGCCGGCCGGCTGACCGCGGGCTGGCTGCCGGGCGATTCGCCGGCCCCGGCGGACGTGCGGGCGCTGCGCCGGCACGTGCGGGCGGAGATCGCCCGGACCGTCGGGGAGTTCAGCCGCCTCGGCACCCCGGACCATGTGGTCGCCACCTCCAAGACCTTCCGGCAGCTCGCCCGGATCGCGGGCGCCGCCCGCTCGGCCGACGGCCTCTACGTCCAGCGGGAGCTCAAGCGCAGGGACCTGGAGGACTGGGTGCCGCGGCTCACCGAGATGACCGAAGACGAGCGCGCACAGCTGCCCGGCGTCTCCGAGGGCCGCTCCGGCCAGCTGCTCGCCGGCGCACTCGTCGCAGAGGGCGCGATGGACCTCTTCGGCGTGGAGTCGGTGGAGATCTGTCCCTGGGCCCTCCGCGAGGGCGTAATCCTCCGCCGCCTGGACCACATGCCGAGCTAGCCGACCGGCTGCCCCCCCCGCTGTGGGCAGTCGTTCCGCTGGGGCGGAACGGGTGGGCACAGCGGAACCCCGACGGCGGGTAACCCCTCCTCCGGGCAGCAACCACGTCGTACGTAGGTGGGGGGCGGCCGGCAGACGCGCCCCCCACCATCCCCGCCCCGTACCCTGTCCCTCGTGGCAGAACCAGTGGTGCGCATCCCGGATGCGAAGGTCGCCCTGTCGACGGCCTCGGTCTATCCGGAGTCGACGGCAACGGCCTTCGAGATCGCCGCGCGCCTCGGGTACGACGGCCTCGAGATCATGGTCTGGAACGACCCCGTCAGCCAGGACATCGACGCGCTGCGCAGGCTGAGCGACTACCACCGCATCCCGATCCTCGCCGTCCACGCCCCCTGTCTGCTGATCACGCAGCGCGTGTGGTCCACCGACCCCTGGGTCAAGCTCCAGCGCGCGCGGTCCGCCGCCGAGCGGCTGGGCGCCTCCACCGTCGTCGTGCACCCGCCGTTCCGCTGGCAGCGCCAGTACGCCCGGGACTTCGTCCGCGGCATCTGGCGCATGGCCGACGAGACGGATGTGCGGTTCGCCGTCGAGAACATGTACCCCTGGCGCTACCGGGACCGGGAGATGGCCGCGTACGCCCCGGACTGGGACGTCACCAAGGAGGACTACCGGCACTTCACGATCGACCTCTCGCACACGGCGACCGCCCGCACCGACGCCCTGCAGATGATCGACCGCATGGGCGACCGGCTCGGCCACGTACACCTCGCCGACGGCGCCGGCTCCGGCAAGGACGAGCACATGGTCCCCGGCCGCGGTACCCAGCCCTGCGCCGAGATCCTGGAGCGCCTGGCCCTGAACGGCTTCGACGGCCATGTCGTCCTGGAGGTCAACACGCGGCGGGCCATGTCCAGCGCCGAGCGCGAGGCCGATCTGTCGGAGGCCCTGGCCTTCACCCGGCTGTATCTCGCGTCGGCCGCGAAGGTGCCGAGGTCATGACGGACACCGCCCCCAGGCGCCGGGGACGGCCCTCCCGCACGCAGGCGACGGAGGGGCCGGACACCAGGGAGCGCATCCTGCGGGCCGCCCGCGAGGAGTTCTCCGAGCGGGGGTACGAGAAGACGTCGGTGCGCGGCATCGCCAAGGCGGCCGGGGTCGACTCCGCGCTCGTCCACCACTACTTCGGCACCAAGGAACAGGTCTTCGAGGCCGCCATCGAGGTCGTCTTCGCGCCTGCCCTGAAGGCCCCGGACGCGATCACCGAGGGCCCGCTCGACGGGGTCGGCGAGCGGTTCGCCCGGTTCCTCTTCGGGATCTGGGAGAACCCGGCCACCCGTACCCCGCTGCTCGCCGTGGTCCGCTCCGCGATGAACAACGAGGCGGCCGCCGCGGTCTTCCGCCGGCTCGTCGCCGGCCAGCTGCTGCGCAAGGTCGCGGGCCATGTGGGCCGGCCGGACGCCGAACTGCGCGCCGAGCTGGCGGCGGCCCAGCTGGTCGGCGTGGCCATGCTGCGATACGTGATCAAGCTGGAGCCGCTGGCCTCGGCGGACGTCGAGCAGATCATCGCGCGGGTGGCGCCGGTGGTGCAGGGGCATCTGACGGGGGAGTGACGGGCCGCCCGTACCGCCCGTGCCCCCGAACACCGCCAGTACCCCCGAACAGGTGCCGGGGAGCGAGACGGCTGTCCCGTTATCCGGACAAGCTGTCCAGCCCCTGGAGTCCCGGCGTAGGCTCGACGCAAGTCATCCTGCCTATCGTCCCGGCCGAACGGACAGCGCGCAGTCGCCGTCCCGAACGCACCGTGCCGTAGGCAGCCGTAGGCATCTGCCTTAAGGAGCGAGCGACGATGCCCGAGCTGAGGTCCCGCACTGTCACCCACGGCCGCAACATGGCGGGCGCCCGCGCCCTTATGCGCGCCTCCGGTGTACCGGGCGCCGACATCGGGCGGAAGCCGATCATCGCCGTCGCCAACTCGTTCACGGAGTTCGTGCCCGGCCACACCCACCTGCAACCGGTCGGCCGGATCGTCAGCGAGGCCGTCCGGGAGGCCGGCGGCATCCCGCGCGAGTTCAACACGATCGCCGTCGACGACGGCATCGCGATGGGCCACGGCGGCATGCTGTACTCCCTCCCGTCCCGCGACCTGATCGCGGACAGCGTGGAGTACATGGTCGAGGCCCACTGCGCCGACGCCCTGATCTGCATCTCCAACTGCGACAAGATCACCCCGGGCATGCTGATGGCGGCCCTGCGCCTCAACATCCCGACGGTCTTCGTCTCCGGCGGCCCGATGGAGGCCGGCCGCGCGACCCTCGTCGACGGCACGGTCCGCACACTCGACCTGATCGACGCGATCTCCGACGCCGTGAACGACAAGATCTCGGACGAGGACATCCTCCGTATCGAGGAGAACGCCTGTCCGACCTGCGGCTCGTGTTCCGGCATGTTCACCGCCAACTCGATGAACTGCCTGACGGAGGCCATCGGTCTCTCCCTCCCCGGCAACGGCTCGGTGCTCGCCACGCACACCGCCCGCAAGGCCCTCTACGAGAACGCGGGCACGACGGTCGTCGAGCTGGCCAAGCGTTACTACGAGCAGGACGACGACAGCGTCCTGCCGCGCTCCATCGCCACCCACGCCGCCTTCGAGAACGCCATGGCGCTCGACATCGCGATGGGCGGCTCCACGAACACGATCCTGCATCTGCTGGCCGCCGCCCAGGAGGCCGAGGCCGGCTATGACCTGTCCGACATCGACGCCGTCTCGCGCCGCGTGCCGTGCCTCGCGAAGGTCGCGCCCAACGTCGCGCCCACGCAGACGTACTACATGGAGGATGTGCACCGCGCGGGCGGCATCCCCGCGATCCTCGGCGAGCTGTACCGCGGCGGTCTGCTCAACGAGGACGTGCACACCGTCCACAGCCCCTCCATCAAGGAATGGCTGGACGACTGGGACATCCGCAGCGGTTCCGCGACCGACGAGGCCGTCGAGCTGTGGCACGCGGCCCCCGGCTGCAAGCGCTCCGCCGAGGCCTTCTCCCAGTCCGAGCGCTGGGAGGAGCTGGACACGGACGCGGCGAACGGCTGCATCCGCGACGTCGCCCACGCCTACTCCAAGGACGGCGGCCTGGCGGTCCTCAAGGGCAACCTCGCCGTGGACGGCTGCGTCGTGAAGACGGCCGGCGTCGACGCCTCGATCTGGACCTTCGAAGGCCCGGCCGTCGTCTGCGAGTCGCAGGAAGAGGCCGTCGAGAAGATCCTGAACAAGCAGGTCAAGGAGGGCGACGTCGTCGTCATCCGCTACGAGGGCCCCAAGGGCGGCCCCGGCATGCAGGAGATGCTCTACCCGACCTCGTTCCTCAAGGGCCGGGGCCTCGGCAAGGCCTGCGCCCTGGTGACCGACGGCCGCTTCTCCGGCGGCACGTCCGGCCTCTCCATCGGCCACGCCTCCCCCGAGGCGGCCTCCGGCGGCACGATCGCCCTCGTCGAGGACGGCGACCGCATCCGCATCGACATCCCCAATCGCACCATCGAACTCCTCGTCGACGACGCCACCCTGGCGTCCCGCCGCGAGGCCCTCGCCGGCGTCTACGCCCCGAAGTCCCGCGACCGCAAGGTGTCGGCGGCACTGCGGGCGTACGCGGCGATGGCGACGAGCGCGGACAAGGGAGCGGTGCGGGACGTCAGCAAGTTGGGCTGACTCCGGCTGAGTTGAGACGATCAGGGGCCGCCCGGGATTTCCCGGAGCGGCCCCTGCGGCACGCGGTGTCCCTCTATGATCACCGGGTCTTCAAACGGCACTGGAGGGGACATGACAGTCAAGGGTTGGGACCGTAGACGCGTGGCCACCGCGATGGCGGGAGCGGTGGGAGCCTTCGGGCTCGTGCTCGGGGCGGCATCCACCGCCTCGGCTGCGACCTACTCGGTTGTGGCAGACGTGAATGTGCGATCCGGTCCGAGCACTTCGTACCCCATCGTGGCGAAGCTCGCGTCCGGCGCCCAGGTCGCCATCTCCTGTCAGACCCCGGGGGAGACCATCACCGGCCCCCTCGGCACCTCGAACATCTGGGACAGGATCGGCAGTGACCGCTACGTGACGGACACGTATGTCCGCACCGGTAGCGACGGCTACGTGGCACCCCGCTGCTGACGTAGGGGCGCTCCTGTCACCACCGCGACGGATGCTGGCCCTCGACCGCGAAGAGCGATCCGTCGGGGGCAGCGGAATACACGTGCGTGTCGGCGACGACCGGGCCGGGCAGTGAGCCGAGAAGTGCCCCGCGGTCACCGCCGATGCGAGGTTCCGTCTGGCCGAGCAGTGCTCCCCGCGCGGTGTCGACTGCATAGAGCCGCCCGTCAGCCGCCGTGAAGTAGAGGCGGCGGTCGACCGCGACGGGCGGCGAGGTCCGGCTGACGGACGTCTCCAGGCGCCAGAGCTGACCTGCCCTGTCTCCCTTGGTGTTCATGGCGACGAGGCTTCCCCCGTCAGCGAGTACGTAGACCGTGTCTCCGTGGACCGTGGCCTGCGCCCCTTGAAGCGGAAAGACCAGGGGGACACGGCGGACCGTGTGGCTCGCCACCTCATAGCGGACGACGGCATCCGCAGCGGTATAGGTGTTGTACGAGAGCAACCACACCACGCCCTTGCCCTCTCCCAACGGAGTCAGCGATCCGTTGAACCGCTGCCGCCAGCGCACGTCGCCCGTCCTCGGGTTCACCCCGCTCACGACCGTGCCCTTGCCGTCCGGGGTGAGGCTCACGGCGTACGCGGTGCCGCCACCGTAGGAGGAGAAGATCGGCTGAGTCTGGCCCGCGATCGGGTGGCTCCACAGCTCGTGGCCGGTCGCACCGTCGACGGCGGTCACCTTCGAGTCCGGAGCGGTGAGGAGGACTTGGTCACCGACGTGGGCGATGCGGCCGCTGTACCTCGCGATATCGAGGGTCCAACGAGTCCGTCCCGTCGACGGTTCCAGCGCGGCCAGCTTCTTCCCGTCATCGAAGGCGACGTGCAGGAGGCCGCCCGCAAGAACGGGCGGCCAGGCCGGGGCGGCGTCATCGGACTCCGACGTGCCGTTTCGCGACCACAGGACTTTGCCGTCTGCCGGATCGACGGCGGCGGCCATGACCCCGGGTTGTGCGCAGTACAGCTCTCCCAGGCCGTACGTGCACTCGGGCATCCCCTTGGCCCTGGCGCTGCCCGCGTTCTTCAGGTGGGTCTCCCAGGGAGCGAAGTAGCCGGTCTGCTGCTTGTCGGAACTCTCTCCGGCGGGATGGGCCCGGCCGCCACCACTGGAACCGTAGAGAGCGAGAGCGAGGACAGCGCCGACGGCGAGCAGCGTGGTCGCGACCACGGCAGCGGTGGACATCCTCGGGAACCGGCGGCGTGCAGGCAGGCGGCCTTCGATCGTGTCGCCCGTCGCCTTGCCGGGGGCGCGCTGCGAGGCTTCCTCGTCGCCGTATGCAGACGCATCGCGCGGCTCACTGCCGCCGTCCTCGACCCCGTCCGCTTTCCCCGCTGTCCGGGCGAGTCGCCATTCGCCGCTGTGCCACTGATCAGCGGAAAAGCTCTGGGTGTCGTGTGAAGCCGACACGGCGCGCAGCGCCACCATCAGCTCTTCCGCCGTCGGGCGGTCTTCCGGCTCCTTGGCCAGGCAGCGGCTGACGACCGGCGTCAGCTCCTCGGGCAATCCCGTCAAGTCGGGTTCATCGTGTACGACTTGGTAGGCGACGATATACGGGCTGTCGGAGTCGAAGGGACCACGCCCGGTCGCCGCGTGCACGATCACCGAGCCCAGGGCGAAGACGTCGGCGGCCGGCCCGACGTCGCGCGGAGTCCGGAACTGCTCGGGGGCCATGAAGGGCGGAGTGCCGATCAGCTTGCCCGTCTCCGTGCGCAGTTCGCTGTCCGACGGTCGCGAGATGCCGAAGTCGATGACCTTCGGTCCGTCGTCGGCCAGCAGCACGTTGCTCGGCTTCAGATCACGGTGAACGACGCCGGCCCGGTGGATGTCGCGCAACGCCTCGGCAAGCCCGGCCATCAAGTGCCGCAGATGTGCGGGCGGCAGCGGCCCGTCTTCCTTGACGTATTCGGCGAGCGTCGGGCCGGGAATGAAGAGCGTTGCCATCCAAGGGCGTTCCGCCTCAGGGTCCGCGTCCACCACAGGCGCCGTGAACGCCCCGCTCACCCGCCGTGCAGCACCCACCTCCTGACGGAACCGCCCGCGAAACTCCGAGTCTTGGGCGAGCTCGGTGTGGACGACCTTCACTGCGAGGCGGAGCCCGGACGTCGAGCGCGCCAGATGGACGACACCCATGCCACCGGAACCGAGCCGTGTCTCCAGCCGGTAATGCCCGGCGTACTGCGGATGTTCCGCTTCCGTGTCCGTATCTGGGCGGGGCTGCTGCGACATCACTCACCCCCGTGTGTCCGTCGACAGCGCGACTCGCAGAGCCTAGTCGATGATTCTTGCGAACCCGCTGCGGCTTGCTAGCCTCTGCGCGCCGTGATGTGGCAGTGGCTCGTGGCGGCGGGAACACACCAGGAACCATGCAACGGGGGAGGCCCAGAATGGCCATCGAGAAAACAGAGACTCCGGGGGACGGCGCGGAGGCTCTCACGGCCGCAGCGTCGAGCTATCCCATAGCGCCCGGCTACAGCGTCAATGTTCGCAGCGGCCCTGGCACGAACTACCGCCTAGTCCGGGTTCTGTCGCCCGGCTCGTGGGTGACCATCGCCTGCCAGACCGTCGGCCAGACGGTCAGCGGTCCGTACGGAACCTCGCACATCTGGGACAGCATCGCCAGCGGGCAGTACGTGTCGGACGCATACGTGAACACGGGCAGCGACGGGTACGTCGCCTCGCGCTGCGGCTGAGGGTTCGGCTTTCGGCCCGCCCGTGCGGCCTTCGGCTTGTCTGTGCGGCCTTCGGCACTGTTCGTGCTGCTTGCCGCGCCCTGGGCTGGCCGACCACCTCGGGCCGGAGGCGATGGACTCCGGCGCGATAATCAACGTATGAGCGACGAAACCGGTGCCGACGCGGCCGGCACGCCGGGCGGCCCCCGCCCCGAACCCATTCGCTTCTTCGGCACCACCTGGGTCGACCACGACGGCGGCTATGCGGCACGCCGCGCAGCCGTAGCCGTCGGCTCGCTCGCCGCGGCGGCGGTGGCGTGCCTGGTCCTGCGCTTCGCATACGAGGGCCTGGAGATCGCCGCCATCGGCGCACTGGCGACCGTCCTGGTCGTCGTGATGTTCGTGGTCTGCAGCGCGCTCGCCTTCCGACACACCTGGGACGGCTTCAGCAAGCGCCCCGACTTCGACCGCCAGGCGTCCCTCCGCGGTCTCCTCGCCATCGGCTTCGTCGGCTCCCTCCTCGCGTATTTCTTCCGCACGCTCATCGAGGCCCCGGGCGAGAAGCTGCACCGCGCGGAGTACGAAACGGCACGCGAGCAGTACGAACGCCGTGCGGCCCGCCGCGCGGGCAACCCGTCGAAGCGGCAGGGGAAGGGCCGCAACGGCTGAGGCCGTCGCCTGGCGCCTGGCGCCTGCGCCTGCCGCCCCGGCGGGCAGCCACCGGCCCGCGGCCTGGCGGTTCGGCGGCGGATCCGCTTGCTTGGCTGCATGCATTCAGAACCTTCCGGCCTCCCAGACCCCTCCAGCCCCTCTGACACCCCGTCCCACGTCCCAGGTCCCTCCTCCCCCTTCGCGCTGTCCTTCGACTCCGTCGCCGGCCAGTACGCGACGGCCCGCCCCGGCTACCCGCCCGAACTCTTCGACACCATCGAGGAACTGGCGGGCCGGCCCCTCCGTGGCGCCCGCGTCGTCGACGTGGGCGCCGGCACCGGCATCGCCACCGCACTGCTGGCCGACCGAGGCGCTCGCGTCATCGCGGTCGAACCCGGCCCGGGCATGGGAGCCGAACTGAAGGCGCACCTCCCGGACGTCCCCCTCGTCCGCGCCCTCGGCGACTCCCTCCCCTTCAGGGACGCCTGCGCCGACCTGATCACCTACGCACAGGCCTGGCACTGGACGGATCCCCGGCGCTCCGTCCCCGAAGCACTGCGCGTGCTGCGCCCTGGCGGAGCCCTGGCCCTGTGGTGGAACGTCCCCGACCCGGACGTGCCATGGACTGCCGAACAGGAGCAGCGCCTGCAGGCCCGCCTCCCCGGCTACCACGCACACGGCATCACCGGCGAGGCCCCGCAGATCATCGACCGGCTGGTCCCGGGCCTCGGCCCCGTCCACCGCCGTCTGCACTGGACCCGCCGCGTCCCCGTCGACGTCCATCTCGCCCACCTCGGCAGCCGCTCGTACTTCGCGACCCTCGGCCCCGAGAGGTCCGCACCCGTACTGGCCGACGAGCGCCGCCATCTGCTGCGGCACTTCCCCGACGGCATCGTCGAGGAGGCGTACGCCGTGGACCTGACGGTCGTACGCAACGCCGGGACCCCACGCAGCAGCCAGCAGCAGGAGTGACAGCCGCCCCCGCGACGCCTTGACGGCACCTCACCCCGCACCCATTATTCACCGCATGATGAATTTTACTTCCGGACACCCCGCCCGGGAGGGAACCCCCACCGAGCCCCCACCCGCCGTCCGCGCCGCCGCCCTCACCGTCGTACGAGGCGCACACACCGTGCTCCACGGCCTCGACTTCACCGTCCCGCGCGGCCAGATCACCGGCCTGCTCGGCCCGTCCGGCTGCGGCAAATCGACGCTCATGCGCGCGATCGTCGGTACGCAGGCCAAGGTCACCGGCACCCTGGAGGTCCTCGGGCGCCCCGCCGGCGACCCCTCTCTCCGCTCCCGCGTCGGGTACGTCACCCAGGCACCCTCCGTCTACGACGACCTGACGGTCCGCCAGAACCTCGACTACTTCGCCGCCGTCCTGGACCCGGGCCGAGCGGCCGCCGAGCGCCGCCACGAGAACGTCAGCCGGGTCATCGCCGACGTCGACCTCACCTCGCACGGCGACGCCCTGGCCGGCAACCTCTCCGGCGGCCAGCGCAGCCGCGTCTCGCTCGCCGTGGCCCTGCTGGGCGCCCCCGAACTCCTCGTACTCGACGAACCCACCGTCGGCCTCGACCCCGTACTCCGCCGCGACCTGTGGAACCTCTTCCACTCCATCGCCGCCGAGCGCGGCGCGACCCTCCTCGTCTCCTCGCACGTCATGGACGAGGCGGAACGCTGCCACCGCCTGCTCCTCATGCGCGAGGGCGAGATCCTCGCGGACGACACCCCCGACGCCCTGCGTGAGAGCACGCACACGGAGACCGTCGAAGCAGCGTTCCTCCACCTGGTCGACGAGGCCGTCGCGGCCGCAACCCATGCCGACGCCCGCAAGGAGACGGCCCGATGACCACGACGAGCACGCACCTCACGCCCTCCTCGCCCGCGCCGCCCACAGCGCCCCGCGCATCCCGGGCATCCGTGATGAACGTGTCCCGCACCCTCGCCACCGCCGCCCGCGTCCTGCGCCAGCTCCGCCACGACCCACGGTCCATCGCGCTGATGATCCTCGTCCCGTGCGTGATGCTCTTCCTGCTCCGCTACGTCTTCGACGGCAGCCCGCGGACCTTCGACTCGATCGGCGCCTCGCTGCTCGGCATCTTCCCGCTGATCACGATGTTCCTGGTGACCTCCATCGCCACCCTGCGCGAACGCACCTCCGGCACCCTCGAACGCCTCCTCGCCATGCCGCTCGGCAAGGCCGACCTGATCGCGGGTTACGCGCTCGCCTTCGGCGCCCTGGCCATCGTCCAGTCCGCCCTCGCCACCGGCCTCGCCCTGTGGGCCCTCGGGCTCGACGTGACCGGCTCGCCCTGGCTGCTGCTCCTCGTCGCCCTGCTCGACGCCCTGCTCGGCACGGCACTCGGACTCTTCGTCTCGGCCTTCGCGGCCTCCGAGTTCCAGGCGGTGCAGTTCATGCCCGCGGTGATCTTCCCGCAGCTCCTCCTCTGCGGCCTCTTCACCGACCGCTCCACCATGCACCCGGTCCTCGAAGGGATCTCCAACGTCCTCCCCATGTCGTACGCCGTCGACGGCATGAACGAGGTCCTCAAGCACACGGACATGACGGCGAACTTCGTACGGGATGCGCTGGTCGTGGCCGGCTGCGCGCTGCTGGTACTGACCTTGGGCGCGGCGACACTACGACGCCGGACAACGTGACGTCTCAGCCCGTCCGGCGTTTGAGGACGAGGCCGTCAAGGCCGAAGCGGGGGTCTGGGGGCGCAGCCCCCAGGGACGGGAAGGGAAGGGGAGGCTGGGGCGAAAACCTCCAGGCAGAACCCGCCACCCGACGTCCGCCCACCGGACACCCAAGCCACCCCCACGCCCCCGGTGCGAGGATGAACACGGACGACGCAACCCCCCGGAGGGCACCCCAGCCATGACCCAGAAAGTCGCAGTCCTCGGCACCGGCAAGATCGGCGAAGCCCTGCTCAGCGGAATGATCCGAGCCGGCTGGGCCCCGGCCGACCTCCTGATCACCGCCCGCCGCCGCGAGCGCGCCGAAGATCTCCGGAGCCGCTACGGCGTCACGCCCGTCACGAACACCGAGGCGGCCAAGATGGCCGACACCCTGATCCTCACGGTCAAGCCGCAGGACATGGGCACCCTCCTCGACGAGCTCGCCCCGCACGTCCCCGCCGACCGGCTGATCATCAGCGGCGCGGCGGGCATCCCCACCACGTACTTCGAGGACCGGCTGCCCGCGGGCACCCCGGTCGTCCGCGTCATGACGAACACCCCCGCCCTGGTCGACGAAGCCATGTCCGTCATCTCGGCGGGCACCCACGCGACCGCCGAGCACCTCGCCCACGCCGAGGAGATCTTCGGCGCGGTCGGCAAGACGCTCCGCGTCCCCGAGTCCCAGCAGGACGCCTGCACCGCCCTCTCCGGCTCCGGCCCGGCGTACTTCTTCTACCTGGTCGAAGCCATGACCGATGCCGGCATCCTCCTCGGCCTGCCCCGCGACAAGGCCCACGACCTGATCGTCCAGTCCGCGATCGGCGCCGCCACGATGCTCCGCGACAGCGGGGAACACCCGGTCAAGCTGCGTGAGAACGTGACCTCCCCGGCCGGCACCACCATCAGCGCCATCCGCGAGCTCGAGAACCACGGCGTACGCGCAGCCCTCATCGCCGCCCTCGAGGCGGCCCGCGACCGCAGCCGCGAACTCGCCTCCGGCAACAGCTGACGCGCTGCCCGCCACCGCGTCGGGCAACTGCTTCGCCTACCGGCGGCAGGGCCGGCCGACCCCAGGGGGACGGCCGGCCCTGCCGGTCAGGAAGGCGGCAGCAGCCCGATCGCCCGATAGGCCGCGTCCACCGTCGGCCGGGCCATCCCCCTGGCCTTCTCCGCCCCGCCCTTCAGCACGCCCTCCAGATACGCACGATCCGCGACCAGCTCCCGGTGCCGCTTCTGCAGCGGCCTGAGCAGCTCGACGACGGCATCGGCGGTGTCCTTCTTCAGGGCCCCGTACGACGTGTACGCACTGCCCAGCTCCTCGGGCTCCCCGCCCGCACAAGCCGCCAGGATCTCCAGCAGATTGGAGACACCGGGTTTGGACTCCCGGTCGTAGGCGACCTCCTGCCCGCTGTCGGTCACCGCCCGCATGATCTTCTTCCGCACCACGTCCGGCTCGTCGAGCAGATAGACGATCCCGGCCCCCGCGTCGTGGGACTTGCCCATCTTCGACGTCGGCTCCTGCAGATCCATGACCCGCGCCGCCACCACGGGATACGTCGCGCGAGGCGTCACGAACGTATGGCCGTACCGCTGGTTGAACCGCATCGCCAGGTCCCGCGTCAGCTCGACGTGCTGCCGCTGGTCGTCCCCGACCGGCACCTCATCGGCCCCGTACGCCAGGATGTCCGCCGCCATCAGCACGGGATACGTCAGCAGCGACAGCCGCACACTCCTGCCACGTGCCTGCTCCCGCGCGACCTTCTCCTTGTACTGGATCATGCGCCGCATCTCACCGTCGGTCGCGACGCACTCGAGCAGATACGACAGGCGCGCGTGCTCGTCCACATGACTCTGCACGAACACGGTGCACCGCTCCGGATCCAGCCCGGCCGCCAGCAGCAGCGTCGCCGCCTGCCGACTGAGCCTGCGCACCCGGCCTGGATCGTGCTCCACCGTGAGGGCGTGCAGATCGACGATGCAGAACAGCGCATCGGCCCGGTGCTGGTCGACTTCCGCCCACTGCCGGACGGCCCCCAGATAGTTCCCCAGCGTCAGATGCCCCGTCGGCTTGACCCCGCTGAAGATCCGCGTCATCTCTCCACCTCCTGATCGTCGGCCGCCGCTGCCCGCCGGCCGGCTCCGGTTGCTCCAGGAGGGAGATACGCGAACGGCCGCCGAGGCGGCGGCCGTTGAGTGCATGCGTAAGTACGGCCGCCGGTCAGGCGGCCCACCACTGCTGGGTGAACGCATGCTTGGACATGTCCACAAGGGTACGCCCTGAGGCGCTGAGTTGACATGCCTGGCTGGCATACGTAGTGTTCTCCGAGTTGTCCGACGTGAGCACCGACTCCGGTCGGCCCCGGACAGCCATTCCGCAGGAACCATTCAAACGAACGACGATTCGTCGTCGGCTCGTTTCCATGCGTGTTTGCGAAATGAGGAATCCGCGTTCGAAAGGGCGCGGGCCCCCGATTAGGTCGGGAGCCGGGATTCCGCTAAAGTCTCACTCGTCGGAACGGCCCAACGGCCGGGAAGACACCCCACTCTGACTGGGAATCAGGCCCGAAAGGATCTGATAGAGTCGGAAACGCCGGAAAGGGAAACGCGAGAGCGAGAACCTGGAAAGCACCGAGGAAATCGGATCGGAAAGATCTGATAGAGTCGGAAACGCAAGACCGAAGGGAAGCGCCCGGAGGAAAGCCTGAGAGAGTCTCTCGGGTGAGTACAAAGGAAGCGT